>DASQIV010000256.1:0-10027 GCA_035631415.1 Pseudoneobacillus sp.
GTATGTATAGTGAGAAAATTAATACATACTTTGTTATCTATTTTTGCTATTTTTTCCGCTTTGTCCGCCCTAGGTATTTATTTTACAAATCGCCTTATGTATATCAAAAAGAAAGAGGATGACTTGATCCTTGAAAGAGAAAAAGCAGCGGGTCGTTTTCTTCCTTTAGATTTTGACTTATTACCCAAACGCGAAATTAACATACCATCCCTCTATGGATATCATCTCAAAGCCGTTTTGGCTGAGCCACATCATACAAATTTGTATGTTATCATCTGCCATGGTGTAACGGAGAATAAGACAAATTCAGTAAAATATATGAACCTTTTCCTAAACCGTGGCTTTAATGTGTTAATATACGACCACCGCAGACATGGGGAATCTGGAGGAAAAACGACAAGTTACGGTCACTTTGAAAAATTCGACTTAAAGGCGGTAGTTGATTGGTTAAGAACTGAAAAAGGTCCTACTCTACAGCTCGGTATACACGGTGAATCAATGGGTGCTGTTACTATGCTTCTGTATGCTGGCATGCTCGAAGACGGAGCCGATTTTTATATTGCCGATTGCCCTTTTTCAAGCTTTGAAGAGCAACTTGCTTACCTTCTAAAAAAAGATATGAAGCTACCACCCAAGATTTTTATTCCACTTGCAAATATGTTCTTAAAAATTCGTGACGGTTACTTCATTAAGGAAGTTTCTCCTTTATCCGTTATCAAACACATTCGGAATCCTATTTTATTTATTCATAGCCTTAAAGATGATTACATCCTACCTTCGATGAGTATCGATTTGTACGAAAAAAAACAAGGACCCAAAAAGCTTTTTTTAGCCAACAATGGTGTCCATGCACAATCACTTAATGAAAATAAAGAAAACTACGAAAAAGCAATCGATGAGTTTTTGAAAGAGTATGTCTTTGTGGAAGAAATGGTCATGTAGAGAATAAAACTTCATGTAAAAAAGGAGAGCAAAATTTGCTCTCCTTTTTATTTACTTAAAAGCTCTTCCAACTCCAACCAGCTTCTTAATCTTGGCATATTTACATGTTGATTATATGAGTTATCTATCGCATATACCTTTAGCGGCAATTCCAATAATGTCTCCAGTACCTCAGGTTTATCATCGAAATAATAATCTAGCTGCATTTCTTGAATGATTTTAATTTTTTCTTCATCTTTCATCCCACAAAAAAACTTCTTTTCGTCAACGGGGAATCCATTTTTTATTAACCATTCTTTTGTTCCTTCAGCATACTGTTTGTCTCGAGCAGTAATGTAATATATTTCGTGTCCTTCTTTTACTAATTGATTTAAAACCTCAACTGCATTTGGAAATGGAGGACATTCTGAAAAATAGATTTCTTCCCTAAGACTTTTCCACAAACGCCCGCCTTCCTCTGCTGTTAATCCAAATGGTTCATGGATCTCTAATGTCTTTAATGTTTGAAATTGCTCTAAATCGATTTGTTTGTTCATTTTTTTATTATAAATCTGAAATGCATGCAGCCTTAATTGTATCAAAGTGTCATCTATGTCAAAGCCGAATCTCAAATTAGTTCCCCCCCACAATCCTTAGTTATCTTCTTGTTTAGGATAAGCGGTAATGCAAATATCTTCACCATAATGTTCAATTTCATGGATGGCAACATCAAGAGCTTGATCCATATTTTCGACATCATTTCCTGTAAATGGTGTTAGCGACCCTCTTCCTCCTAAAATTTTGGGAGCTACATAAACGAAAAATTTATTGATTAGTCCTGCTCGTAAAAAAGAACCGTTTACTTCGCTGCCACCTTCAACTAAAAGATCTGTAATTCCTTTTTCATACAATTTCCCCATTAATTCTTTTAAATCTAATCCAGAATCGTGTTTAGTGATATAGAGTAATTCTATGCCCTTTTCTTCTAAAGCATGAACTTTTTCTGGATTTGCCTCCTTTTGGGTGACAATCCAAGTTTTTGCTTCACTACAATCAGTCATTTTTGCGTCAACAGGAATTCTTAACTCTGAATCTAAAATAATCCGGATTGGATTTTTCCCACCTGATTCTAAACGTGTCGTTAACTGCGGATCATCTGCGATAACAGTTCCAATCCCAACTAAAATGGCATCCACTTCATTCCGTAATCGGTGTACATTAAAGCGTGATTCTTCCCCTGTTATCCATTTAGAGTGTCCGTTATAGGTAGCTATTTTCCCATCTAACGTCGTAGCTACCTTTGAAATCACAAAAGGTGTTTTTGTCAGCATGTTGTGAATAAAGCGTTCATTTAATAATCTTGCTTCGGCTTCTAATATACCAACTTCTACTTCAATGCCTGCTTTTCTTATTAAATTTATGCCACGACCAGCCACTTGTGGATTTGGATCCTCCATAGCTACTACAACTCGACTGACTTCTGATTCTATTACTAAATTTGCACAAGGTGGTGTTTTTCCGTAATGTGAGCAAGGCTCAAGGGTCACATACAAAGTAGCTCCCTTTGCATGTTCTCCAGCCATTCTAAAGGCATGGACCTCTGCATGTGGTTCACCTGCCTTACGGTGCAAACCTGAACCGACTATAACACCATCTTTTACAAGGATCGCTCCAACCACTGGATTTGGATTGGTTCTCCCTTTTGCAGTTGCAGCTAAATCTAAGGCCATTTTCATAAAATATTGGTCTTTATTCATTGATTTTAACTCCTTAAACTGTCATTCTTTTCTCTAATGGGATATGACCGGACTTGCTAATCTTTGTTGCTAAATAGTGTTTATTATAATCAGATTGATCTCCCCATAACGGGATATTTTTATCAGCTGTTAACCCATGTTTTCTTAATGCTTCAAGCTTCTTTGGATTATTGGTAATTAATGTGACTGGTTTTGACCGCAGCTCTTTTAATACACGGATGGCTTCCTCATATGAACGGTGGTCATCTTCAAAGCCTAATACTTGATTGGCTTCAACTGTATCAAAGCCTTCCTGTTGGAGAAGGTATGCCAATGATTTCGAAAATAAGCCTATTCCTCTACCTTCGTGGTTAGCTAAATAAAAAATAGCGCCACTTCCATGTTCCACTACCATTTTCATCGATTGTCGTAATTGATAACCACAATCACAACGTTTACTACCAAATATATCGCCGGTATGACAAATACTATGCATTCTTATTAGTGCCTCATGTGATTGTTGAAAATCACCAAAAACCAAAACAGACGATTGCTGTAAAGATGCTAAATTGGCATGTGTTAATGATTCTAATAAATTATCCTTTGAAAAGCTTTCATCTAGTTCTAGCCAGGAATACCACTGAAAAGTCACAGTTTGATCGTCTAATTGAACTGGTAATGTGACGGGACCAACTAAACAAAGATCATTCTTATTTTCTTGTTCTATAAAAGTCATTTTATTTTTTAATATATTTTTTACATCTGTAGATACCATTATGTTCACCTATTCTTAGAAAATATTATTACTTACTTTATGTAAGTTAGTATATGTTTGTAATTGAATTATGTCAAGAAATAATGATTAGAGTCTATAAATTGGGTTTTTACTATATCGACTAGTTTATCATAAGTTCCCAATAAGATAGGTTTTATCCTCTTATATTGCTTTTTTTTACTTTTCCGATTACCATCTAAGGAGAAATGTGACAATTTTGTGAAGGAGTGGTTATGATGACGAAGGTACAAATTAAAGTAAATGATAATGGGTCTTACCGTATTACTGGGGATGTTGAATTAATTGATGGAGAAGGAAATGTTTACCCGGCAAAAGCTGCTTTTTCTCTATGTCGATGTGGTAAATCATCCAATATGCCATATTGTGATGGAACACATAAAGGAACCTTCGAATCGGTTGTTAGAGTACCTAAGACTGAAGAAGACAAATAGGAAAAAAAAGTTCTGAAACCCGATAAAAGACAAAAGTGCTGCTTATTTCGGGTTTCAGTTAAAAGGAACCGCTCTTCGCTCTTATTCTTTAAATTGAACATCCGCGATATCAGAGACCAAAATTCGGTGAATTTCTTGAAAATGATCTACAATATGAAGCTTTTGCGTAAATTCATCCCAGTAATGAATTTGCCCCATTACAAGCTCATATTTTCGATTTCGATTTTGATAATAAGTAATAATAACTGATCGGTGCTCTTCCATAGCAGTTCCCAAAATGCTATTCATTTCTTCTAGTTTTTGGTCATCGATTTCTTTCTGATGTTCAAATGTATCTTCATGTGCCCAATCGCGCAACAGCTTTACATGTTCTGGCAACATCATTGCCGTCCATTTAATTCGTCCACGATCTCGTATCATCCTCTCTCCTCCTTACATTTTATGGCCACCAACTAATTTTGAACGATGCTTCGCCGTTCCAGCTGAGGTATAGGAAACTGCTCTTAACAACGAACCGGACCCATAACGTCTACGAATGGAATCAACGACATAACCAAGTTCACGTCTTTTATCTGCCTTAAAATCGAAAAGATTTAATTGAAGCTGATTGTCTTCGACAAGGTTGCCTATGGCCATAGAGATTTGCCTAACCGTTTTCCCAGAATAGTGTTCATAAAATAGTTCTAGGCACACCTGATAAATATCCATCGTCACATTCGTTGGTTGGTTAATCGTTCGGGATCGGTAAAATCCTCCTCCAAACTCATCTTGACTATATCCGACACCAAAACTAATGGTGCGCCCAGCCTTTCGATGAGTTCGTGCACGGCGCGCTACTTCTTCACACATTTCTAAAATAACATGCTTAATTTCCTCTTCATCCTTATAATCACGCAGTAGGATTTGACTTTTCCCAAAGCTGATTTGCCCTTCCATAATCGGTGCTCCGATTTCAGAAAGATCAATTCCCCAAGCGTGATGATAAAGCTGATTCCCCATGATTCCGAATTTCTTTTCCAGCTTTTTTAAATCATAACGAGCTAGCTGGCCTACGTTAAAAATTCCCATTCCATTTAATGTTTTTTCCACACGACGTCCGATTCCCCACATTTCTCTTAATGGCGATATCGGCCAAAGCTTTTTCGGAACATCTTCGTATGTCCATTGGTCAATCCCTTTCTTTTTGGCTTCTAAATCAAGACATAGTTTTGCCATGAGCATGTTGGGACCAATTCCAACCGCACACGGTAACTGAAATTCACGTTCAATATCATCCTTGATTTTTCGAGCAATCGTTAGAGCATCTCCCCACATATCAGTGGCACCATCCACTTTTATAAAGCTTTCATCGACACTGTACGTATGGATAGCTTCCTTTGGAACATACCGGTGAAAGACTCGAGTAATTTCAGTAGAAATTCGTAAGTAAGTAGCCATTTTCGGTTCAATCAGATGGATACGCGGATCATTTGGAATCTCAAACATACGCGAACCCGTTTTAATACCGAATTCCTTTTTCATACGTGGTGAAGCAGCCAACACGATGCTTCCTTGACGTTCTTTATCTCCAACAACGGCTATATAGGATTCTAGAGGATCCAATCCTTCTATTACAGCTGCACAGCTCGCGTAAAAGCTTTTCATATCAACACATAATATTTGTTGTTGTGGCATCTCGTTGTAATCAATCATTGCTTTTCAGTGCTCCTTTTTACGAACGTTTGTTCCACAATATTATATCCCTATTTTAAGCGAATATACGTTCGTATTCAATGGAAATTTTAGTCGTTTTTTCTCATTCATTCGACCTTCAACGATGGAAATGAGCAGAAAACACGTTATAATCAAGTGTGAGGTGCCTAAAATGGATAAAAAATTTATTTTAAAAATGATTCAAAATAGCTTTAAGCAATATCACCACGATTCCGAATCTATTCCATTAAGAAATTCTGAATATGAACTGCTTTATCAACAAATTATCAAGTTAAAACAAGAAACTGAGACAGATTTACACGATATCGTAAATGATGTGGTGTATGAATTTTTGACGAATTGAATCTTAATGGAGTTTAAATGACGAAAGGGAAAAACGAATGACAACCTATCCAAAAAAGTTACATGAAATCTTACTAGACTATCGAAATGAAGAAGAAGCCGTAAAAATGCAAAAATATATGCGTGATCAGTTTGAATATATCGGGCTAAGGGCACCAGGAATGAGGAGTGCGTTTAAAGCTTACGTTGCAGAGAATGGCCTGCCAAAGCACGAGGAATTACACGAAGTTATTCAAGAGTTGTGGTCCTATCCAGAACGTGAGCTCCAAATGGCAGGACTATATTTACTTGACCGAATGAAAAAGCAATTTATTGAAGACGACATCAAATTGTTAGAAAGTATCATCCAGAAAAAATCCTGGTGGGATACAGTAGACCATATCGCTAAACACCATGTCGGTTATTTTTTTCAGAAATATCCAGAAATGATAAGACCGACAGTAGACAAGTGGATTACAAGTGAAAATCTATGGTTAATGCGAAGCTGCATCTTATTTCAACTTGGCTATAAGAATGAGACCGACGCAAAACTTCTTGCCGAAATGATAGAAAGAACAAAGTATTATAAAGACTTCTTCATCGAAAAGGCTATAGGTTGGGCATTGCGTGAATATGCTAGATCTAATCCTGAATTTGTAAGAGAGTTTGTAGAGACTCACTCTTTACCAAAGTTAAGTGTAAGAGAAGCACTAAAGCATCTTTTTTGAAGCCTCAACCAAGGGAAAAAGGAGAGATAGATTTGAAGGCACATCATTTCATTTATAAAATGGAAACCCTACTCACAATTGGAATTTTGGCAGCAGTCATTGGAGTGACTGTCCTGCTAGTTTATCGAAATATGGGAAAAAGAAAATGAAACCTTTTTAAGATAAATCAGTATATACTAATTGTAAAATAATAAGGAGTGATACCCAATGGCCAAAACCAAAGCGAAGAAAGTTCGCGAAAAACGAGTCCGTGAAGGAAGAAGAAATCCTGAAGAAAGTAGGAGTCCGTTTATTTTAGCAGACATGAGAACAAGAAAAACAAAGACGAAAAAAGATTATCTTTATAAAGGCAAATATAAGAACCAATCATCCCAAGCAGGAAATGATGGTTCTTTTTATTTTGGCTTAGCCATTTTCCATGACAAAAAAAAGGAGAATAGCCATTTAAAAGACTCTCCTCCGCTGTATACAAAACGCTATTTCTCTAATTTAAAGATAGCTTCGCCAATTCCAAGGTCTGTATCCACATCAATTATTACATCAGCATCTTCATAAGCTTCATTTACATAAACGTCATTACCTTTTGAAATAAAGCCTTCAAAATCAGCATGACCAATGCCTTTAGTTGATTTTATTTTAACACCCACATCCTTTGGTAAAATAATCGTGGATTTACCAACACCCATTTTCAAATCAACATCAAAGCTTTTCTTCCAATCACCACTTAAGTCGACAGTAACATTTCCTACCCCGCTACTTACATCAAGATTGTTAAGTTTTAACCCATGTAAATGAAGCTTTGTTTCAGTTGCTCCTGTATTTACTACTAAATCAATTGGAACAGTCTTTGAAAGTTCAAGATCCCAATCATTTTTTATGTTTTTGAAGTTAATACCAGATAAGTCTTTTTTAGATTGCTCAATCTCAACTTTACCCGTTTTTCCAGACTTTTTATAAGTAACCTTAGGTTTAAGTTCCTCAACATTATATTGAATTTCTCCTTCTACCCAATCTGATGCTCCTCCAGATACAGCTAATTTCCCAGCACCAACATTTAGAACAACTTCCAATTCTTTTGCTTTATCTTTTTTTACAAAAACGTTTGAATCATACTCTTTACCATTAACAACAGAACTGCAGCCAGCCATCCACATTAAAGTGGCTGGTATCATCAACGCCAAAATTAAATTCTTTTTCACTTTTCATTCCTCCAATAATTTCTAACCTATAATCACATTTTAGGCTAAAAATAAATTGGCCATAAACGGCTCTGGAATGAATTTCCACTAGGACCTGCGACTTAGGAACAAAAAGCGCAAGCGCCTTGAAAAGCCCCGACAAGCAAATGTTCTCTAGTGTAAGAAGTCTGAACTTTGACTTCTTACACTAGAGAACATTTGACCAAGGAAGAAGTGGTTTTTCTTCTTCCCTCGAGGGGCTAGGCAGGAAGAAATGAAGTACTTTCTTCCCCGCTGGAGCTGGATTACGAAAAAATTCGTCTAAAGTAATACACAAGTTTTAATTTTATAAATTCCTTAACAGTAAAAAAGCCTTGAATGGTCCCATATCTGGACTAATTCAAGGCCTTTTTTATTTTTGATTAAATGCTTTTCGTCCAATGCGTTCAAACGCTCTTGGGAACAACGTGTAAAAGACACTCCCGAGATTCATCCAACGAGGTAAATTAATTTCACGTGTTTTCGTGAGCATTGCATTAACAACCTTGTTAGCTACATAATCTGGCTGAAGCATAAACTTCTGTACATTTTTGACATATGTCCCCTTTTCATCGGCAATATTGAAAAAGTTCGTGGCAATCGGCCCTGGGTTAACGGTTGTTACAAAAACATTATAGTCAGCTAACTCCATTCGTAGACTATTGGAATAGCCAAGAACGGCATGCTTAGTAGCCGAGTACACACTTGATTTTGGAGTAGCAATTTTTCCAGCTTGAGAAGCAATATTAATGATGTGACCAAAGCGACGTTCTCGCATTTTTGGAAGAACCATACTCGTACAAGCCATTAAGCCCACCACATTAACCTCAAACATCGATTTTATTTCAGTCATTATCGCTTCATGCGCTTCTCGGAACACACCAAAGCCTGCATTATTTACTAAAATATCAATAGATTTCATTTCTTCAAAAATAGACTGAAAAACTCTTCCTACTTCATCCGTATTTGAAACATCTAAGCGATGTATAAATACTTTAATAGAGTATTTTTGCTCCAGATCTATTTTTAATTGTTCGAGTTTATCAACACTCCGAGCTAGTAAAGCTAAATTTGCCCCTTTTTGGGCACAAAGCTTCGCAATTTCTGCACCAATCCCTCCTGATGCACCGGTAATTACTATATTTTTTCCCATTAATGATGGCATTTATCATTACCTCAAATGGCAGAATACCGAACCATTTTCCCTTCCTTTATTCTATTAATTTCCCGTAAGTCTAATAAATAATCTATTTGACCAGCTGTTTCAGAAATGGTTAAAGAAAGTTCTCTTTGATAGACTGTTGGAAATAAACGCTGACAAATTTCAAAAACAGTCATAGGGCTTTCTTTAATAAATTCCTTGACAGACATCGCCCGCTCATGTTGTCTTTTAAATCTTTTCTCTATCAATTCAGGCAAATCAAATACTTCATCACCGTGACCTGTATAGACCTTTTGAATTGGATAGTTCAAAAGTTTCTTTAAAGAGTGATTATATTGCACAAGAGGTTTCGGCCTGTCTACTTCCCCATCTATAGGTGGTTCTAGCAACGGATTGGGAGAGATATGGGCAAGCACATGATCGCCAGCGATTAAAACTCCATCTTTTTTTCGAAACAAAGAAATATGGCTTTGAGCATGTCCTGGAGTATCGATTATTTGCCAGTCCTCGAGACCGGGAATGGGACTGCCCTCTTGTATAGTTTGAGTTAAAGAGCGCTGGCATGAGTAACGCAACGTCTTTTTTAATTGGCTTATGTATGGAAAATAGGATTCCGGAATCCCAAACTCAACAAAGAGCTTTTCATAAAATTGATCATGCTCCTTTAGAAAGGAGTCAGAACGCTCGAGCCATCTTTCGCTAAATGGATGCCCATATACCTTTACTGACTCTGGAAAATAATCAAGTAATCCTACATGATCAGGATGATGATGAGTAAGTACAATCTGCTCAATATCACTTGGTTTTACCTTTAATTCGAGTAATTGATTTTGTAACGCTTTCCATGTTTCCTCTGTTTTTGGCCCACAATCTACAAGTGTTAATTGCTGTTCATCTAATACATAAGCATTGACATCACCAACTGCAAAAGGAGTAGGCAACGTTAGTTTTGCAATCCCATTTACCCATTCAGTCATTATAGATTCTCCTAATATTATTTTT
>DASQIV010000257.1:0-3592 GCA_035631415.1 Pseudoneobacillus sp.
GGAGTATTAATTTTAGTACTGGGCATTACATTAGTTGCAAATATTATTTTTTCTATTCTAAATGGACAAATGAAACAAATTGGAATAATGCAAGTAATAGGTGCTACCACAAACCAAGTGGCATTCATTTATTTATTAAAAGTATTTTTCCTTGGCGCTATAGCCACGATTATAGGAATTCCTTTAAGTATATATGGGGCAAGAGCCATGACTAGCCATTCTAACACATTATTAAATTTTGATAGTTCACAACAAGACATTTCCATATCGATCATTTGTATTCAATTTTTTATTGGAATTGGAATTCCTCTAATAAGTGCACTTATCCCAGTACTTATTGGTAGCAAGATTTCAATCAGGGAGGCAATCCAAAGTTACGGAACCTCTGTGCATTTTGGCTTAAATCATTTCGATAATTTTTTATCGAAGTTAACAGGTTTCCCAACACAAATAGTACTAGCTATAAGAAATTCTTTTAGAAAAAAAGGACGTTTAATCCTTACCATTTTCACCTTAAGTATTGGTGGAGCGATAGTGATTTCTATAATATCCCTTTATTCATCAATAGAGAAAACTAAAATTAATTCTTTACAATATTCAAACTATGACATTCAAATAGTACTTAATAAGCCTCATTCTTTAGATGAATTAGAAAAAATCATTAAAGAAAATGTGAAGGATGTTAAAAAAATAGAAGGATGGAATGGTACTTCTACTTTTAGAAATAGAAAAGATGGCTCAAAAAGTCAACCGATGAGGATATTGGAGCCAACTGGGCATACTAGTTTAATTAGACCAGTAATTACTGAAGGTAAATGGTTAGAGGCAGAAGAAAAAAATACAATTGTACTAGACACTTATTGGCTGAGAAAAGAAAAGGATATAAAAATTGGAGATCAAATTACGCTTGAAATCTATGGAAAGCCTCAAACATATAAAGTGGTTGGTTTTTCTAGAAAAGTTGCAGGAGAGGTCATTTCATATGTTAGTGAACAATCTTTACGTTCTGAAGATAGGACAGCTAATAAAATTAATGTCATCAATATTGTTTTAAAAACATCTAATAGGGGTTCACAGGCGGATACGATTGAATTAATAAAAGAAAAGTTCAAATTAAAAGGGATCTCAATTCTTTCTTACGAGTTAAGGGAGGATTTAAAAGAGAAATTGGAAATAAGATTTAGTATCGTTTTGATTTTTCTTTATATTATGTCCTTTTTATTAGTAATCGTTTCATCCATCTCTTTAACGGGAATGATGGGTTTGAACGTTTTAGAGAGAACTCGTGAAATTGGAATATTAAGATGCATTGGTGCATCCGATACTACCATTCAATTCATTATTATGTTTGAGGGAGTAACGGTTGGATTTATTAGTTGGGTAGTATCCGTCTTATGGTCAATGCCTTTTAGCCATCAATTAAGTACGGAGGTTGGAATGGCTCTTTTTCAAGCTCCGTTAGATTATGTATTTTCTTATACAGGCATATGGATTTGGTTAGGACTTTCAACAATATTCTCAATTGTTTGGAGCTATATCCCAGCATGGAATGCTTCAAGACTGACTATTAAAGATGTATTAAACTATGAATAGGATATCTAATCATTACAAAGCGTTAAACTTTAGGGGAGAAAAAGCCATCTATGACAATAAAGATGGCTTTTTCTAATTGCATTATTTTACTCTAGCAAAACCGAATCCTGATGCATTATCATCTCCAGTAGTTGCACTGTATCCACCCTTAATGTCGTATAATTTTGCTCTTCTTTGTAATTCAGATCGTAGTTGAGCATTTGTCCAAGACAAGTTTGATGACCAAATTTTTGCCGCTAGACCTGAAACGTGAGGAGTAGCCATTGAAGTTCCGCTGATTGTATTGTAATTGCCATCGTACCATGTAGATTGAATGTCTTTACCTGGTGCAGAAATTTCTACATCACGTTCTTGAATTACATAATCACCGTCCGTTGCAGAGTTGCCACGTGAAGAGAAATCTGCTACACGATATGTTCCATTTTGTTGAACATTCTCTAAAGCTGCTACTGCAACCGCATTTACCAATGCCCCAGGGTAACCAATGGTATTATCAGCGTAACCACTATTACCAGCTGCTGCTACAACAAGAACTCCTTTGCTATAAGCATAGTCTACAGCGCTTGCAATCATGGTATCTTTCGAGCTTGAGCCTAGTGACATTGAAATAATTACTTTTGAACCAGTTCGTACAGCTTCATCTGCTGCATGACGAATTGCACCAGAAATATCATCTGAATATCCTGAGCCACTATCTGTTAGTACCTTGTATGCCCAAAGTTTTGCTTGTGGTGCCACTCCATAGATACCTAATCCATCCGATGCACCATGAGCAAGAACAGTTCCAGCAACGTGTGTCCCGTGACCGTTTCGATCCGTACATGTACCATTAACTAGTGAAGATGAAGTTTGAGTGAAATCCTTACATTGCTCTCCCTGTCCCTGTAAATCATAATGATTGATGTAAACACCAGTATCTAATACCGCTACCTTAATTCCAGATCCACCAGATGTTTGTGTAATAGCAGAATCATTATAAATTGCTTGAATTCCCCAAGGAGTACGGTCATCTGGAAGGGAAGTAATCGCTGTCGCACCTATATTTGATTTATTTTCAATTCTATCTAAATGAACTTCTGAAACTTTATCGATACTAAGATTTTTATTTTTTAATAATGCTTGATATTGTTCGGCATTCATATTTGTTGTAAAACCTTCTGCACCAAAATCCCATCGTACTCCAAAACGTTCTTTTGCTTGAGCCACCTCTGAACCAGGTCCATTAATAATTACTCGGAAATTCTCGTTTGAATCTGGCACCTGGCCAAAAGCCCCAGTTGTAAACATTGAAACCCCCATTGATAATGCAAGTAAAGCAGATCCAAGCATTTTTCTTTTTTTCATTTTGTTGCTCCTCTCCATTTTGGTATGTACAGCATTTATTTGGCTGCAATAATGAGTTTATTTTGAAATTTCTAATAAATCAACGGATTTTTAAGTATTAAAAGTTGGGAAAATTTTAGAGAGGGTAAAGGAGAGGGGGTAGGGAATTATAGTGAAAAAACATTATTTGTAAAATTTGATGAATGCAAAAAAGGAAATCATGATTGATTTCCTTCTATAATGGTTATTATTCATTTAGTATTTTTTTGTTTTAATGCATATAAGTTTACTTTTTCTAACTCTTTTGAAATCGCAGCAGTCAAGCTGTATTCACCTTGTGCATCATGACCTGCTTCCCAAAGCATCATTCCACCAAAACCGTGTTCAAGTGCTAATTTTGTCTTTTTTTGTACGGTAATATCCCCATTGTAATAATAAGTGGTTCCATTCATTTTCACTTTGTCTTTATGAGCATTTGCTGGATTATTTTTAATAATAGTCGCATAAGAAATCTGTTTGATTTTTGGATCTTCCGGTTGGGCATAAAAAGGCACACCTAACACAAGTTTCTCCTTTGATAACTTGTAACGATCAAATAAGCTTGACCAATAGTTAACGATATTCTCTGTATATGGATAGGGAGATAAATTGGCTGCATTGTATCCACCATCCCATT
>DASQIV010000258.1:0-9478 GCA_035631415.1 Pseudoneobacillus sp.
GGATTAACTTATTTTTACCAATAACGGTTTTACTACTAATGGGTCTTGTTTCGTTAACGATCGGTACGTGGCGATTAAAGGCTAGATAAGGAGAGTGTTCTGATGATGAAAAAGTCATGGGCGATTTGTGTAATGGAAATCGGGCGTTTATTGAAAAAACCACAAAGCTATCTGCTTATGTTTGCCATGCCCCTTTTGTTTACCTTAATTTTTGGTTCCTTAATCGGGGGTGGAGAGGAAGAAAAGATGAAAATTTTGTTCGTTGATCATGATCAAAGTTCTCTTTCTGAAGCACTTTACAGCCAGTTGAGGGATGACAATGCGCTTTTTGAAATCGAAAAAGCTACAGAAACAAAAGCGAAACAAATGCTAGAGTCTAAAGACATACCTGGAGCCATTGAGATAAAAAAGGGATTTGAAGAAGGGATGCTTCAAGATGGAACGCCACTCGTCAGTTTTCAAAAAATCCCTGAGCTTTCGTCTAGTGCGACCATTACGCAATACCTAGCAAATAAACTAGCGAAAATGAACATTGAAGTGACCGCGTCCGAGAAGTGGAGTCAATATAGCGGTGAAGCATGGCAAGTCATGTATACGAGTATGGAAAAGCAAAAAAGATCACCTCTTGAGATTCGTCAAGTCAATATCGACAAGAAGGAAGCAGCTCCTCAGATGAACGGATTATCTGCACGAGCCTCTGGATTTTCGATTATGTTTGTAATGATTATGATGATGAGTGTGACGGGAACGATTTTAGAAGCGAGAAGAAATGGAGTATGGTATCGATTATTAGCTGCACCAGCCTCTAAATTTGAAATAGCCTTTGGATATTTATTATCATTCTTTTTGATTGGATGGATTCAGTTCGGTGTTTTAATGATCACAACCCATTTTTTGTTTGATGTGCAATGGGGGAATCCACTTTCAATCGTGATTTTAGTATCAGCATGTGTTTTATCCATTGTCGGGTTAGGACTGTTTATAGCAGGTATGGTCAGAACAGTAGAACAACAAGCTTCAATTGGAAACTTAATCGTCGTATCCACCTGTATGATTAGTGGTGTCTACTGGCCAATTGAAATAGAACCTGTCTTCATGCAAAAAATAGCTGAATTCCTACCACAAACGTGGGCGATGAAAGGATTCACTGAGGTTATGGCCAACGGAGGAACATTAGTAGATATCGTCGATAGTTTAGGCGTATTGTTTGGATTTGCGTTGCTATTTCTAGTGATTGGAATGCGTAAAATAAAGTTTGAATAGAAGAAGTGTCAGGTACAACGAAAGGATTTGTCCTTTAAAGCTGCCTGACACTTTTTCCCTTTTTTTCTAGACAGGTAGTTATGCTATACTTATCTTATGAACATTAAACACATCTATTTATTAAAAAATTTATCAATATAATATTTAGGGGGGCAAAGTTAAATGTATAAAGAATTGATAAAGCCAACTGAAATATCCATAAAAGATAAGAAAAAATTATTAAAAGGTAGTGTAACAAGGGCTGCTATATTTGCAGGTAGTAAAGTGATCGATGTCAAAACAGAAGATAACGAAACATGTTATTTTATATTTTATAAGGATGCCCTTATCTATGGGGAGAAGCTTGACAAGGTTGAAACTGGTACATTTATCCATCAAGCATTTAATGAAGGAATTATTTTAGAATCTCATCATCCGCTTTTAAAAATGATTATCCCTAAATCACCTCTTACTTTTCCAAATAAGAATAAACTCTTCTCTCAACTTCAAAAACAATTTCCTCTACAGGAAGTAGCTTATATTACTACAACCCTCGACGCGTTTTTTACTAAGGATCAGCTTATAGAAATCATGAACAAAATTTACTTTCACTACAGAAGAAATGGCAATTATTTGAAATCATTTCAAGTTGTTCAAATGTTAAGCCAGTTTGAACCTACATTAAAATCCGCAAAGACTCGTTTGGAATCACTTGATCTTCATTCGTACTACCAATTTTACAACTCCTCCAATTTGTCCTTAATCCAAAAAAAGGATCCACTTTTTGTGGAATTACATTGCTTTAAAAATCGATTTCATCCTGAAAAACAATTAATCTTAGAAGATATCTTAAGCCAACAAGACCATTTCATTGAACTAACATTGCTTTGGTTAGAAAAAGTTAAAAAACTTCAAAAAGCTGAATCTATTGAAAAATATACCGATATTGCTTTACGGTTTGTGACGATGGAAGAGTGGATACTTCTTTTAAGTCAGGCAACTATCAATCCATTTCAAGAGTTACCTGAAGCAAAACTATGTATGGAAGAAATGGTGAAAAAGGGTAATGCTGAGCAAGCGGCATTATTATTATTACCGTTTATAGGTGATCTACCAAATTGCTTTAATCCCATTCTAAGTCTCATATGGGAAAATTCCGATTCTGGATTTGTTCTTTCACACTTAGACGACTTTATTACCTTTTTGCAAAAACAACCTGATGAACTTAAGCAATCAGAAGAAAAAATGTTCGAACTTGCAATTAGATTGCTAGAGAAACATGACCTTAAAACTGTTTCGGAACAACTTTTACCTATTCAAAAGATATTCCCTCATTTATGGGTGATTAGAAAAATCAATGAAATGATAACCTTAGTAGAAGATCCTGATCGGATGATGGAATTAGGTGATCTTTATGCAGAGTTTAAACAATTCGATAAAGCGATAGATTGCTTCTTCTGGGAAATGGAGCTTCAACCACAGAATCCTTCTCCTGTACGGAAAATTAGTAAAATGTATCAATATAAAGGGATGCTAAATGAAGCAACTACTTATCAAAGAATTTATGAACAATTAAAAAGCAATCAACAAACAGGATAAAACGTCTTAAACAGTCATTAAAATTACTCGATATTACAAAAAAAGTGTCAGGCACCGCGAAAGGACATTTGTCCATCTGTGGTACGTGACACTTTTTTCTAAGCTTTATTATAGATTTTAGCATAAGTTTCTAAGCTAAATTCTTTAAATGCTGTTTCTGGCATTAAATCGTAGTTCTGCACGGCTATTTTTGCAGATGTCCGAGCCTCAGCGATATGACCCATTTCAAAGTGGGTCAGTGCTTTGTATGAATCCAATACATATAAGATGGTTAAATCAAATGGATGATTTAGAGTAGGAATAATTATGTTATCAAGACATTGAAGGGCCTCTTCATAGTGTCCAAGATAATATAGGGCTTTTCCTTTTTCTAATGCTAACCAAGGGTCTAAACCCTGCATTTGATCAGGTTGAGAAGATAGTTGTTCAATTTCTTGGAGAGCTTTATGGTAGTCCTTATTTTTCATTATCAGACCCATGATATAAATAAGTTTGCAAAACATAATCGACGGCATATGATCAGCAAATTCTCCGTATTGTTGTAATTTTTTTGAATAATATTCTTTCTCATCTTCATTTTGGAACAACATGGCTTTTGCAGTAGCGAGTCTATACAAATCATCAATAAGGTAAAAGATTCTTTTCTCTTTTGACAAGGTGATTGCACTTTCCATTGCTCGAATGGCAGAATCTGTATTACCAACTGCGAAGTATAAAATGGCTTCGTGATAATCAAGATCCAGCCTTGTCATCGGATCAATATAAACATGTTTTGATTCGATGTCTTTACGTTCTTTTAAAAAAATCTCTAGAGATTCCGAATAGTTATGCAAGGAAAATTTAATCTTTGAAAGGAAGATACTGATTGCAGCTCGATTCGATGCAAGGTTCAGTTGATCATACATTTTAGCTGCTTGGTCAGAGGTCTCCTGCCACCCCTGTTTTTTTTCGTTATATAAAGAATAGCTATAAATTTCTAGTAAACGTGCGGCTTCATATCCTTGAGTAAGGTTTGGAACATGGGGCTCAATCAGCTCGATCAGTTGTTTATACTTATCATGATCCTTTGATGTTTCAGTATTATATAATTTTTCCGCTAGTTCCAAAATTCCTCGCAGTTCCTGAGAACTAATAACATCTAATAAATCCGATAATTCCACTTCAAGCTGTTCAGCAATATAGGTTAAGCTTTCCATTGATGGATTGGCTTTATTATTTTCTATAAGACTGAGCATGCCTTTTGTTAACTCCTTACCGGCAAGTGCTTCTAGAGTCATCTTTTTCTGCTTCCTTAATTTTCGTATACGTTCTCCTAGCATTGGAATCGAAACACTCCTTATAGATGAATAGTTTAATTATATTAAACTTCTTTTGGAAAAGAAAGTGGTATGTACGTTGAAAATGTTTAATTAAATTAAACTTTCGCTTGAAAATAATGTAAAAAATATGTTATGATTTGTTTAATTAAATTAAACTTTTTTTGATGGGGTGTTGTTATGGAAGAAGGCTTAAAGTTAAAAAAAGCAACGTATCACATTTACACATTTATGGTAAGTAAACTTATTTCTTCATTTGGAGCACAGGTTTATGCCTTTGCAATTAGTTTTTATATTTTGCAAATAACAGGATCGGCTACGAGTTTTGCTACGAACTTAATCTGTAATATTCTTCCTCGTACCTTGATATCTCCATTTGCTGGCGTCATTACCGATAAGTACTCTAGAAAAACGATTGCCATTACCTCCCAGATTGTCACAACAATAACGATCGCTGGGCTTTTGGTTGTTACCTTAACATCCGAATTATCACTTGTATCTATTTATATCACAACCTGTATTTTATCCATGACGTCCACGTTTTCTGGAGTAGCGTTTACCTCGTCTATTACTGGACTTATTGATAAAGATCGGATACAAAAAGCGATGTCTTTGAATCAAATGTCTATCTCTTTTGCTGCCATTGCTAGCCCAGCGGTGGGAGGATTATTGTATGGTGCTGTTTCGATACCTGTATTCCTTACCATCTATATCGTAGCCTCAATCATCGCTGTTATCCTCGAAACAACCATGGATTTCAAATTGTATGCTAACCAGAAACAAGTGATTGAAGGGGAAGCGAAAGAAACCATGTGGCAAAGTATGAAAGCGGGAATTCGCTATTTGAAATTACAACCGATCATCCTAACTATGATGTGGATTGGTTTGTTGATTAATTTCTTGTTTGGAGCATTTGAGGTTGGGTATTCTTATATCCTTATTGAAAAAATGCAAATGAAATCCCAACATTTTGGTTTTACCCAAGGAAGCTTTTCTGTTGGAATGTTACTGATGTCGATTTACTTCTCAGTAAGAAAAGAAGTGAGATTTCCACTTCTAGTATCAAAGCGCGGAATTATAGGACTAGGAGCAGTCATGGGATCCATTGCTTTCCCTTTATTAACTTCTATGTCTTATGCTATGGTTTTTGCTTATTACCTGTTGATGATGTTCTTATTCGGTACAATGGTTATCGTTGTGAATACTCCGTTACAGGTAATGCTCCAAAAGACGATCTCTGATGAATATAAAGGACGTATCTTTTCCATCATCGAAACGATGGCAATGGCACTTATGCCATTAGGGATGGTTCTATATGGTTTCTTATATGATATCTTTCCAGGTCAATGGATATTAATCATATCGGCAGCGTTACTCATTGTTGTCGTTCTTGTCATCGCAAGACCTTCTGTTATTCGAAAAGTTCACCCACAAGTGGTTGAACATAAAGGAGCAAAACCAGAGGTTGAGGCCGTTTTGTAATGTTTATAACAAAAAAAATCGTGATGCCGGTCATCACGATTTTTTTTATATTAATTTATATACTTCCCAACGAATCCCCAAACATGATTCCAGTAAGCAATTGGATCCACTTTTTCAGAATCACCGTGACCGGCGCCATGGACGACTAATTTGTCTTTGTCGACTTTTGCGGCGTTGTACACTTCATCCAACATTTCATATGGTACGAATGTGTCGGCATCACCGTGAATAAATAAAATAGGAGTTTTGCTTTTGGCCACTTGCTTAACGGCAGAGGCTTCATATAAATCATAGCCCGCGCGAATATTTGTTATAGTATTTGCAGCATTTAAGACAGGGAATTCTGGTAAACCAAATAGATCATCTAATTGGTAGATAAACACATCACTCACGGAGGAGTAACCGCAATCCTCGACGATGACTTTGACATTGGAAGGTAAATCCTCACCAGAAGCCATCATGACAGTGGCTCCACCCATCGAGATACCGAATAACGCAATTTCAGCATCTGGATCTGTTTTAATTATTTGATTGACCCAAAGCAGCAAATCTTTTCGGTCATCCCAACCCATTCCAATATAATCGCCTTCACTTTTTCCATGGCCACGCAAATCCGGTGTAAGAACATTGTAGCCTTTGTCATAAAAATGGCGTACATATCGCTTCATTTGGGTTGCATTGCTCGTATACCCATGGACGATGACCGCCCATTTGTGATTAGATGGCTCATTTTCAAATACATACCCATTCAATTTTAATCGGAGCTTGTCTGATGAAATGACACTCATGGTAGTAGGTGGATGGCTTTTCATAAATTCCGCATCAGCGATTTCATTTTCTTCAGCCACTGTCGCCGAAACAGCTTCGCTTTCTGCTAGATTAGGATTTCCTTCCATGAACTCTTTTTTATCATGGGCATTTAGAGCATAATTATAGAAATAATTTCCTACAAAACCGTACGCTGCCACTAAAATGACAACAATGATAGAAATGATCATAATCCACTTTTTCATATCAGTTACTCCTCGAGTATTAATCTATGTAATTAGTAGTATATCAAAGATATAGGGGACAGGCACTGAGGAATTTTAGTAGAATAAAATTCCCAGCAAAACTAGTTTGCCGCGAGTTTTTAGTGAAACTGAATCTAATCAAACGTTTGATTAAACATGCTTTTATATCAGAATGTAAAGGGTCATACTAGTTTTAAATGGAATTTTTTATGTGATTGGGAGGAACTCTGAATGAAGGTTTTATCAATGATTCAGCCTTGGGCAAGTTTATTTATTTTGGGGGAATCCCTATATGAAACAAGATCGTGGCGAACGAATTATCGTGGACCATTGGCCATTCATACAAGTAAAAAATTGGATAAAGCTGTCTGTAACCATCGAGCGATTCAGCATTTACTTGGTAAGCATGGATATACGAAAGATACTTTACCTACAGGTATGATCATTGGTGTATGCGAGCTTATCAATTGTATAAGAGTAACAGAAAATCATCAGACTTATGCCATTTTGGAAGATGGGCGTATTGTATCTGGTAATGACTATTTTATTGGTGACTTTGCAGTAGGGAACTTTGCGTGGGAGGTACAGAACAGAAGGATGCTAGAAGAATTTATCCCAGCAAAGGGGAAGCTTGGATTGTGGGTGCATGATATTAACTAAAAGGAAATTCCTAAATAATCGCATATGCAGCCTTCATGACCCAACCAATTCTTTTTTGAATCAATCCTCTGAAAACAATCTCTTCCCCTAATGCTAATACTAGCAATCTAAGAATTAATTTCTTGTTTAAAGTATCAATTAAAGTGGCCTTTCTAAAACATACTCTAAAACTTCCGGAAAGACATTTTTATAAATAAAAATAGAAGACCTGTATGACAACTGCAACAAGGAAAACAAAGAACCTTGTTTTCCTTAAACCACCTAATTTTAATCTATATTGGGTAACTGTAAAGATTCTTATTAGATATTTTTTCCAAAGACTGTAACGTTTTTCTTTCCGCATCGTTATTATTAGTGTGAAAGGTGGGGGCCCCAAATGAAAGAACCTTTTATCGATATGTATGATCGATTTTTTAATAATGTTTATCGATATGTTTATAGTAAATTAGGAAATAAATGGGATACAGACGATGTTGTCAGTGAAGTTTTTCGAAAAGCATTTGAACGCTTTTCTACTCTCCAAGAGGATTCGAATGCAAAAGCTTGGTTGATGACCATTGCCCGCCATACGATTATTGATTTTTATCGTAAAAAGAAGGATAACGTAACGGGCGAAATTCTCGAACAGTTAGTTCATGAAGAATCCTTTGAGGCAAAACTAGAAATAGATGACGATATTGAATGCTTAAAAAAATCGATGTCCTATCTTCCTGAAGAAGATCAAGAATTGATCAAACTGAAGTATTTTGCAGAACTGAAATACAAAGAGATTGGCTATGTGGTAGGTAAGTCGGAGGACGCTTTAAAAACACGCGTTTTTCGTTTGCTGAAAAAGGTAGGGATCCTTGTGAAGAAATGTATTGAAGGAGTGGGAACCAATGGATGAAAGACAAATTGAACAATCCATTAACAAACTAAAAGACAGTATTCCCATTAATATAGAATTAAAGAAAAAGCTTAGAAAAGAATTTTTGAAAAAGAAATGGCGATTTTCCTGGCCAAAGTGGGGGGCTCTTGTTGCGGCAGCGATATTATTGATAGGAGTCCTTACTTACCAAGGCCCAACGGGAATGACAGGAGTTGCAGCTGAAAAGCTACAAGTGCAAAATCAAATTTCCTTTGTTGATATTGGCTCAGGAAGCCCACTTGGTGTTTCAGAATATAAAGAAACTGTATATATTCCTATTTTTGGGAAAGGGTTGTTTGTGTATGATTCAAAAGGATTTCACCAATTGCTCGATCAAGATATAAGTGATGCCAAAATCAATGCTTCTGGAACGATGCTTGTTTTGGGAACAGGAGGAGCATTGGGAATTTATGACGTGGAGCAAGGTCACTATAAGGAGCTTCTAAAAGGTGATGGAACCCTCGTTTTTTATGAACAACCTTCTTGGAAAAATGAAACTACCATTCTTTTTGTCAAAAAAGTAATGGAACAGAGTCAGGGGCACGGGTTTACGGTAAAGGAATCTAGTATCTATGAAATGAATATAGAGAATTTACAGCAAAAGAAGCTTGGGGACGGAGCTTCCCCATCTTATGTAAATGGTAAAATTGTCTATGAAAGAGACTCTCGAATTGTTATAAAAGATGTAAAAAGTGGCAAGAAGACAGTTATCGATGAAGGCCGCTTTCCATCTGTATCGCCAAATGGGAAGTATATTAGCTATGTGAAAACAGAAACCAGCCGTCGAGAGCTGCAATCCAATGCTTTTGTAGAAGAATCGGTTGATCAAATTTGGAATGCTGATATCGATGGAAAAACAAACCGCGTTGTTACAGCAAACACTCCAAATTATTATATCAGTGAACAGGATTGGTTGGGTCAGCTAAAACCGAGCAATGTGCCACAAGTACTCACCATCACTGGCATGTACAGCTACTACAATCCGGTATGGAGCAGTGATTCGAAAAGTGTTTACGTGTTGAAAAATCAAAACATCGAAGGCGCAAAAATGAGGATCATGAGAATCGACCTCTCGGAAGATGCCCTTTCCGAAAAAGAGGTAGTAAAAGCGTTTAATCAAGCAACTATAAGCAGAGACCTTGATTTTGCGCGCAGTCTATTAAAGAACCACCAAGAGTTTATCATTCCTTCTAATCCGCACCCTGTTAGTTATTCAATTGTTAAGTCAGGGACAGAGAACGGTCGTAAATATGTAGATG
>DASQIV010000259.1:0-9291 GCA_035631415.1 Pseudoneobacillus sp.
CATAGGAACAATGATTTTTATATCTTCTAGCTCTTTAAACTCCTTCTCAAGTAAATAGGGAAGGAGGCTTTCCTGGATAATTGATTCATCAATTAAAGTAGACATGAAGGATAGGCAAAAACGGACATTCGTTTTTTGATTAAAATAAAATATCTTTTGAAAATCATGAGATCGAATGGCGTATTTCTCCCAATCTTTTTTCTCTATATCTTCCTTAGGCTTGCTTTTTTGGAAAAACCAATTCTTCATTCCTCTCACCATTCCTTAAAGGATTAAACATATTGTTTACCTAAAAAGGAAAGTTTATGAATACAGAAATTTAATGAATAAAAAAAGAGAGAAGTTTCTTTTCGAAAATGGGTGTATGCAACTTACCCATAAAAAAATAAGGCTGTTTTCGTAAACATTGTTGCTATTAGAGTAGTGGTTGACTTCCACTCCAGGATGCTCGCTTTCCGCGGGGCTGGCGGTGAGCCTCCTCGGCGCTACTAGCGCCTGTGGGGTCGCACCTGTCCCGCTGCTCCCGCAGGAGTCTCGCACCTTCCGCTCCAGTCAACGACTGTTTAAAAAGTCCATTTTAAAAACAACAATCTTTTAGAATAGAGCCAAAAATAAAGAACCTACTCACCCGAGTAGGTTCTTACTCTAATCTTTATTTAATTAGAACTTCTTCAAGATCATCTAACATCTGGTTAGCAGCTAGTACACCGCCAGCTGTATTCCAAATTGTATCGGATACTTTATGAACATTACCAGCTTTTGCTACTTCTAAGTTCTTAAATAGTGGATCTTCAATCCATTCTTCTTCAACGCCTGTCGCTTTTCCATCTCCTTCTTCATAAGTGAAATAGAAAAGGATATCTCCATCCATTGCCGGGATTCGTTCTTTTGTTACACCTTTTTCAGCAAAATCATCAACATTTTGACTTTCTGGGCGTGCAAAGCCAAGCTGATCTAAAATAACTCCAGAAAATGTATCTTTATGATAAATACGAACATCTCCAGCCATAAAACGAACCATTGATACTTCCATGCTAGTTTTGTCACCTAATTTTTCTTTTAGCTCTGCAACATGGTTCATATAGTTATCTAATACCTCTTGACCTTTTTCTTCTTTATTAACAGCCTTTGCATAAAGCTTAAAGTTTTCTTGCCAGTCTCCACGAAGAGTCTCGGCAAATACTGTTGGAGCGATTGCTTTTAATTGCTCATAAATTTCTTCTTGGCGCATTTTATTTCCAATAATTAAATCTGGTTGTAGGGCTGCAATTGCTTCCACATTTACTTGGCTCTCAGTACCAACTACTTGAACATCTTTCATTTGATCAGCAATATGATCATACCAAGGATTCCCTGTCCAAGATTGAACTGCTCCTACTGGTGTAATCCCCATTGCTAGTAAAGCTTCAGTTCCTTCGTTTGTTAAGATAACGATACGTTCTGGAGTTTTATCAAATGTTTCAGAACCCATTGCGTGTTCAACCGTATAGCTTACTGCTTCTTCTTTAGGATCTGTTTCTTTCTTCTTATCGGTTGAGTCTTTTTCATTTCCACCACAAGCAGAGAGAACAAAGACCATCATAATAGTTAATAGGGCAAAAAAAGATTTTATCGATTTCATTCTTAATATTTCCTCCTTATGTACTTGCTAATGATAATCATTTTCAATGACAACCTAATCATAATAGGGAAAAAGGGGAGTTGTCAATCGTTTAATTGAAAATGATTTTCATAATCAATGAAGAAATAGTGAACACCATATTTTTTCAATTGAAAATGATTTTCAAACTCATTGACACAGATTCTCAATTGCAATAGACTGATATTGTAAAATATATACGAAGAAATAAGGTTGGAAAGGTTTTTCTACTATGTTGTTAAAAAACACAAGTACTAAGTGGTTCGGGCTAATAATTACGATCCTTTTATTACTATTTACATTGTGTGTAAGTATTGTTTATGGCTACACTGATACATCATGGAAAACGGCTATTGATGCATTTATGAATTATGATGCTTCAAATGAACATATAGTAATTCAATCACTTCGATTACCAAGAGCCCTCATTGCTGCTGCTGTAGGGGGAAGTATTGCCATTGCAGGAGCATTAATGCAAACGTTGACTAAAAATCCTTTAGCCGACCCAGGAATATTTGGAATAAATGCTGGCGCTGGATTAGCTGTAGTAATCTCAGTAAGCATCTTTTCGGTTGCGAACCTTCAAACTTTTACCTGGCTCGCTTTTTTAGGAGCTACCATTGCTGCAGTCAGTGTTTATTTCATTGGTTCACTTGGACGAGATGGGCTTACACCAATGAAGTTAACTCTCGCTGGAGCCGCAATGGCAGCAATGTTTTCTTCCTTTACACAAGGGTTACTAGTCATAGATGAAGCAGCTTTAGAGCAGGTATTATTTTGGTTAGCTGGCTCTGTACAAGGTAGAAAATTAGAAGGTCTACTAGCGGTGTTCCCCTATCTAGCGATTGGTTGGTTGGGCTCTATACTTTTAGCCAAAAAACTGAATGTGTTAGCTATGGGTGATGACGTGGCTAAAGGGTTAGGACTTAAAATAGGACTTGTAAAAATAGGAATTGGAATCATCGTTGTTTTACTGGCTGGAGGGGCTGTTGCGATATCTGGACCTATTGGTTTTATCGGTATCGTCATTCCTCATATTACTAGATCCATCGTGGGTATTGATCACCGCTGGGTTATCCCGTTTTCAGGACTACTTGGCGCCATATTACTACTAACAGCTGATATAACTGCCAGATATCTATTAATGCCGGAAGAAGTTCCTGTTGGTGTAATGACCGCCATCATTGGCACCCCATTTTTTATTTACATAGCTAGAAGGGGGTTCAATGGTCGATGAGTCAGTACAAAGGGTTGCGAATCTTTAAAGGGAAAGTCTCTTTTTTAATTGATAAAAAAGCATTACTAACTTCTACAATACTATTACTTGTAGCATTTTCTGTTTTTGTTGTAAGTACAGGGATAGGCGACATGAAAATAAGTCCTCTTAATGTTCTTAAGGTCTTTATAGGTGGCGGGGAGGATATGGAGCGTCTTGTGGTTCAATCCTTTCGACTCCCACGTATTATT
Source organism: Pseudoneobacillus sp. (assembly GCA_035631415.1). Lineage (GTDB taxonomy): Bacteria > Bacillota > Bacilli > Bacillales > Cytobacillaceae > Pseudoneobacillus. The sequence goes on from DASQIV010000259.1 coordinate 3,107, forward strand.
GTTGCTTTAATGGTCGGAATCTCTCTAGCTGTAGCAGGTGGAATCTTACAAGGGATGGTTCGAAATCCACTTGCTTCACCAGATATTTTAGGCATTACCGGTGGAGCAGCTGTAGCGGTGGTTGGCTTTTTAGCGGTTTTTAGTGATGAAAATAATGCATTAACCGTAAGCATTAAGTGGTTGCCGGTATCAGCATTTTTGGGAGCAGCCATTGTAGCTTTCCTTGTTTATTTTTTAGCTTGGAAAAATGGTGTATCTCCCATTCGATTGGTGTTAATTGGAATTGGGATCTCTGCTCTCATGCAGGCATTAACTACTTTAATGATGATTATGGGGCCGATTTATCGTGCTAGCCAAGCAAATATATGGCTCACTGGTACTGTTTATGGATCCAATTGGAGTAATGTATCAATCATTGTACCTTGGACAGTTATCCTCTTTGTCATTGTTATGATTTTATCTAGAAATGTGAATGTCCAGGAACTAGGAGACGAGGTCGCCACTGGTGTGGGGAGCCAAGTACAAAAACAAAGATTTTGGTTATTAATGTTAGCTACAGGATTAATAGGTGGCTCTGTCGCGTTTGCTGGCGGAATTGGATTTGTTGGTTTAATGGCACCGCATATGGCCCGACGTTTAGTTGGTTCAGCTTTTGGTGCTTTACTTCCAGTATCTGCACTTATAGGTGGGATACTCGTAATGGTAGCAGATCTAATCGGTAGAACGATGTTTTCACCATTAGAAATTCCTGCCGGAGTATTTACAGCGACTATTGGTGCGCCTTACTTTATCTACTTATTATATAAAACACGTAATTCATAGAAAAGCTGAAGTGCCTTGGTGAGGGAAAAAAAGAAGTTCATTTTTTCCTAGCCCCGACAAGCAAATGTTCTCAAACCTAAGAAGTCGTTTTTTGACTTCATAGGTTTGAGGTTATTTGACCTCGAGGGGCTAGGAAGGAAGAAATGAAGTGCTTTCTTCCCCACTGAAGCTAGACAATTAGAAAAGGAGTGATTTGTGTGAAGCAAGCAATCGAAACGAAAAGCCTGTCATTATCATATGGGGAAGCATTGATTATCGATGAGCTTAATTTAAAAATACCAAAGGGTGAAATAACCGTTTTTATTGGTGGTAACGGTTGCGGAAAATCCACACTTCTTCGCTCTATTGCAAGATTATTAAAGCCAGTTTCCGGTTCGATTTTATTAGAAGGAGCTGCGATCGCTAAACAATCGACTAAAGAAATTGCGAAAAGAATGGCTATTTTACCGCAATCTCCTTCAGCTCCAGAAGGTTTAACTGTATTACAACTCGTTAAACAGGGAAGATATCCGTATCAGTCTTGGCTTAAGCAATGGAGCGAAGATGATGAAAAAAAAGTAAAAGATGCTCTAAAAGCAACTGGATTAGAGGAATTACAAGAACGAGCGGTTGATTCCTTGTCAGGTGGTCAACGACAACGGGCGTGGATAGCTATGACTTTAGCACAAGATACGGATATCATTTTATTAGATGAACCAACTACGTATTTAGACATGGCACATCAAATTGAAATTTTAGACCTTCTTTTTGAATTAAACGAGAATGAGAAGCGAACCATTGTCATGGTACTTCATGATTTAAATTTAGCCTGTCGTTATGCTCACAATATTGTAGCCATTAAAGATAAAAGGATATATGCCCAAGGTAACCCTGAATTAATCATTAACGATCAGCTTGTAAAAGATGTCTTTGGTATGGATTGCCAGGTAACAGTCGATCCACTCTTTGGAACGCCACTTTGCATCCCTTTTGGAAAAGGAAGATATATTTTACAGAAAGCGGTTGTTGCAAATGGTTAATGCTACATCAAAAGATATTACGACTCTTTTATGGTTTCGATTAAGTGAAAACCTAAATAGCGAGCCGCTTACGATTGAGATAGACAATATTCTAAATGGAGCAATCAGTCACTACATTCAAAAAGTAATGATCGAAATTGGTGCACCAAATGATAAAGTAGCAGCCTCTATGATTATCAAAAGATATGCATTTTTTGCGGCTATGTCTCTTTTTACAATGTCACATTCTGATCGTGGGTTAAATGTAAAAACGAGTAATGTTACACTTGTTTCCCATTATGAAGACGATAATTGGTTACCCAAATTTTATTTAAAGGATTTGTCTTTTAATCCTATCCATGGCGATCGAAAGCAATGGAGAGAACAATATTTGCAAGATATTTTTGCTAATCATATCTACCTTTTAATAGACTGTATCTCCAAGGAAACGAAAATCTCAAAACTTATTCTTTGGGAGAATATTGCGGTATATCTATATTGGTTGTATGAAAATGTCTTAGAAGGTAATGAGGATCGAAAGAAAGTGATTGAAGAAGATTTCAACTATTTATTTCAGGAAGCACCTGGTTATGTTTTTGGAAGCTACAATTATAATCCTCTTTCTAAGTATGAATCCGAAAAAATCTATCAGCCTGAAACTGAAAAATTCCTTCGAATACGGAAGACGTGTTGTTTTTCCTATAAGTTAGAAGGACAAAACAAAAGATGCAACATATGTCCGTGCTATCAAATAGACGAAGAGGGAAGGTGTCAAAATGAACAAAGCTTTTGTTCAACAATTCGAAGCGTTAATGAGTAAATATAGCGAATTACTGGTTGGCGATTCAAGTGAGGAAGTAAAAGAAAAAGTAACAATGTGGGCATTATATTCACATATTGCCAAATCAATGCCAGCCTTGGCAAAGCATTGGAATGAACTGTACCCTGAGGCAAAGGGCGAAATGAAAAAAGTCATGGAAGAAATGAAAGAAATGAATGAAAAGCACCGAGAATTAAAAGCAAATAAATAGAATTCTGTTAAAAAGCCAAAAAGGGGTTTGACCATTGTAGATGGACCAAACCCCTTTTATTTATTGAAGTGAGCCATTTCCATACGGGAATTGGTTTGTGTAACCTTGGAACTGTTGAGCAGATTGTTGAAGCTTTTGTTGTTCAGCAGCTTCTAGTTTGTACCAGCCTTTTTTGAACATCATATTGTATAAATCTCGCTGTGCGTTTTGTGTTTCAGTAAAAATGGCTAAGATGTCTTGGTACAGTCCATCATGGCTAGCTTCATTCATAACAACACTGTAAGCATCAGTAAAATACTTTTCCGTTTGAAGAATATCATTGATAAAATCACGATCATTCATTTGCGGTGTTTTTTGTATAGGTGTTTCTGGATTTTGAATTTTTTGTTGATTTTGATTCATCATTCTGACCCCCTATTGCATTCCCGTGAAGGATTGGTTTTGTAAATGGTTATTCATGTGACTTAGAATTTGTTGATAATGGCGTTGATGCATTTGTCCACATTGATCAATGATTCCTTTAATTTCTGGATCTTGACATTGTGCTGCGAAAAAATGTGCCTTTTTCATCGCTAAAAGATTCCATGAAAGCATATCGGTTATATAACTCGAATCCTTAGTAGATATAACAGCAGGTGGCTGCTGCATCAGACCTTGTTGATTTTGCATGTTCATATTTTGTTGCTGCATCTAAAATGCCTCCTTTAGAATAGTTTTTTCGTAAATACGAATTACCATTTTTATTGTTTCGAACCACAATGGTTTACGAAAATAGGTTTCCTCAAGGTAATTCAAACTATTCCTTGTTCACTAAAATGTAGTAATCATGAATGATAAAAATGATTCTAGAAGTTATATTCAAAAATAATGAAAAATGATAGAATGGGTAAGCGAATAGATAAAAAAATTGTCGAATAAACAGTTTGTTTGAAAACGTTTTCAAGGGGGAATAGGTATGGAACAAGTAATGAAGGATTTCTTTCTTTTTTTATCACAGAATAAAACCCTAACAAAAGCTGCAAAAAAATGGGGTTTACGTTTTGGAGCACAACGTTTTGTTGCTGGGGAAATGACCGAAGATGCCGTTCGAGTGATTAAAGAGTTGAACAAACAAGGATTAGCAGTGACCATCGATTATTTAGGGGAATTTGTTGAAACAGAACAGGAAGCAAATGAAAAAACCGAGCATTCCATCGCAACGCTTGAAGCAATTGGTCGTGAAAAGTTAAATTCGCAGCTTTCTCTCAAAATGACCTCAATGGGAATGGATATTTCTGATGAAGTCATTATGCGAAACATGAGACGAATTTTAGATACAGCTAAAAAATATAATATTTTTGTGACAATCGATATGGAAGACTATAGTCGCTATTTTAAAACATTAGATATCTTCAAAAGGTTAAAAGCAGAGTACGATAATGTTGGTACCGTTCTACAGGCATATTTATATAGCGTAGCAGATGATATCCAAGAATTGAATTCATTATCACCGAATTTACGTTTAGTAAAAGGTGCTTACAAAGAGTCACCTGAAGTAGCTTTCCCTGAAAAGAAAGATGTAGATGAAAACTATAAAAAAATCATAAAAATTCACATGCTAAATGGGAATTATACAGCGATTGCTTCACATGATGAGGCAATGATTGAATATACGAAACAACTGGCCAAAGATCACAATATTCCAAACAGCCAATTTGAATTTCAAATGCTCTATGGAATACGCAGCGAGAGACATTTAGAGCTTGTAAAAGAAGGATATACATTCCGTGTTTACGTTCCATACGGAAACGACTGGTATGGTTATTTCATGCGCCGTTTAGCGGAACGTCCTGCAAACGTATGGTTTGTATTAAAAGGAATGTTTAAATAATCATATGGAAAAAAGACAGATAAGGGATTAACCTAATCTGTCTTTTTGTTTATATCCATAACCAACGAAAAAACCTCCCAATTAAAGGGAGGTTATGTGTGTATGATCTTATTTTCTCTTTGTTAATCTTCCTAGTAAAAATGCACCTGCAGCTAAGCTAATCACTGTGTTTGTCTTTTTGTTAAAGACTTGTTTAGCTACTAGATTTAAATTTTGTGGTCTTTCAGCTAGACGTCTCATGAAATAACCATACCAATCGTTGCCAAAAGGAACATACGTACAGAAATTGTAGCCCTCTTTTGCTAGTTTTAGTTGCATGTCTTTTCTAAAACCATATAGCATTTGGAATTCAAATTTGTCATTTGGTATATTATTCTTTTTAACAAACGCTTTCACATGATTGATCACATTATGATCATGAGTGGCAATGGATGTGAACTTTCCATTAAGTAAATGCCATTCGATTAACTTTATATAGTTGGAGTCAATGTCGCCTTTATTCTGGTATGCATATTCGTCTGGCTCTTTGTATGCACCTTTAACAATGCGCAAACGATAGTTTTTATATTTTTGAATATTTTCTTCAGACTGATAAAAATAAGCTTGAATAACAGTTCCTATATTATCATATTCCATTGAAAGCTCGTCCAAAATATCAAAAGAAGGCTGTAAACGTTTATAGTCTTCCATGTCAAGGTTAATAAAAATGCCATATTGGCTTGCTCGATCAACGATTTCTCTTACGTTTTCCAAACAAAAAGAGTAATCAATATCCAACCCTAATTGTGAAGGTTTTAAAGAAATATGTGCGTCTACTTTATTTGTATGAATCGCTTCAACAACCTCGAGGATTTGTTGTGTGGCTTCTGTTGCTTCTTCTTTTTTAAAAACGAACTCGCCTAAGTTATCCACTGTACATGAGATTCCTTGAGAGTTAAGCTCTTTAATACTTTTGATTGCTTCTTCTAAATTTGTTCCCGCTACGACACTTTGTGCTCCCATTTTTAAACCGTACTTTTTTGCTGCACTATTTAATAATTGATTTTGGGATAGGCCCATAAATATATCTTTCAACATAGCGATTACCCCTAACTGTTATTTTTTCAGAATAATTATAACATATTTTATTAAATTAATAGTTAGCAAATTATTGGATGTATGTTAGATTTTTTTAGCTTAAAAATATTATTGTTACTATTGCTAAAGTGGATGCTATAACATTTGTTAAAAAGGCTTCTTTTGTCAACCGATATTTTATTAATTAGTTTTATACAGTGAACCAATTAGGTCTAAAATATAATTTAATGATGAGCTAATGACCAAAATAACGTACTCTGTTTCGGAAAAAAATAAAAGAAAACATTTATCGGACCTACAATACGCTATTTATTATAATATAGGTGTTTTCTCCCCCTTATAGGACACACGTTCCGCTATCGAGGTAAAAAGTGCCCATTTTTGTGC
>DASQIV010000260.1:0-2050 GCA_035631415.1 Pseudoneobacillus sp.
ACCGTCATATGGAATTTCCATTTCGGGTGATGGAAAAACAGCTGCTGTTGCTCTCATGAATGGAAAGTTACTCACTTATGACATCGAGGGCACAACTTTAACTCCGCATAAGGATATCGCTGTTACAGATAAAGGTTGGCCTTGGAGTGTTTCGATGAATCACGACGGGTCTTTGATTGTAGTTGGAGAATACTCTGAGCACAAAAATGCTGTTGGTCATATTCGTGGTTATAGTAAAAATGGAGAATTAAATTGGACTGTTGAGACTGGTTGGCACGTCGACAAGACCGACATGTCAGATGATGGCAGCATTGTCGCTGCAGGAAGCTGGGATGGAAAATTATATGTGGTAAATGGTAAAACCGGTCAGCTACTATTCACCCAAACACCAGGAAGACCAGATAATACCTTAATGGATGCGAAAGTAAAGGTGAAAGTAAGCCCTAATGGAGAGCGCATTGCCGCTTCTTTTGTTCGAGCAAATTTAGTAAATGTCTATAGCTCTAAAGGTGAGGAGCTTTCAAGTCATTTCAGCTATATCCATCCAGTAGCTCTGACAGGATTTGAAAATTTAACTAGATTAATTACTGCTGGACCAACCATTTTGGCAGACCAATTAACTGGACCTGCGGAAATCGCTTACCTTGACACACCTGATGCAGTCTATGTTGATACGAACCGTGCAATTAATGAAAAGAATTTAACGAATGAAGGGACTCTTCGTTATGGAGATTATGGCTGGAACTATTATTTAGATGTTGATTATCTTAAAAGAGCAAATAAGGTTAGATGGATTTCACAAGCACCGGTTGATGCAAATGCCGAAATCCTCCCTCAATCATCTGGATATATTCCTATTGCCACTTTAGACAAAGGTAGATCAAAGTTTAAATTTAATCATCATGGTAATCCAATCTCTTTAAGCGAAAAGGAAAATCAACAAAGCTATCTGCTTAACCTTGATTCCGTATTTACACCTTGGTGGTTATACCTTAATAGTGGACAAAAAAATGAAGAGCAAGGAATCTTTACAATAAAAAGATACTAAACGGACAAAAAGTGCAGGTTAAACACTCAATTGGGTGATCTGCACTTTTAATTTGACTTTTCATTCTCTTTTAACAACCAAGCATCCATTTTTCTAACGAGTCCCATAAAGCCGCGTGTTAATAAAAACGTCGATGTTAAACTAAGAAGGCTGTGCCAGCTCGTCCAATCTTTAAATTTCAATAAACGTGTTTTTTTCTCAGCAACCGTTTCAATGATTGTCATTGGGATACTAAAGAAAAATACTTTTATAAAGATATCCTTTATAGGAGCTCTATAAGTCAATTGATTAAACCATACACATGCTATTGGGAACAGTAGCAAATCATATAGTATGTTAATTTTAAAGGTTTTCGGAAAAAAACGTACTGGATAACTTAACTTGTCCCATTTATTTAAGACAAACGAATCAATAAATCCTGATACAAATCCCTTGAAGAAGAAGCAAAGGATCCAATCTTTAACCGGCTTTCTGATCAATGTAATGAGAGACAATAAACCAAAAATTAATAAACCATACTGAATTTTTTCATCCCTAGACCGTCCCAAAGAATCCACCTCCACTTTGATTAGGATGTGTCTTTGGGAATAGTTCTATTTATTTACAGCAAAAAATTTTACAATATTCCCTTTACAGCCCCCAATACATCATAGTTACTAATATCAATTTCGGTTTGTTTGCCAAGCACAAGCTTCGCCAACTCTGCTCCAAGATAAGGTCCGCTGGTTAAACCTGAAGATCCCAATCCGTTTGCAAGATAAAGTCCTTCATATTCTGGGAGAGGTCCAATAATGGGGAGAAAGCCAGGAGTAAAAGGTCGAAAGCCAACTCTTGTTTCAACCATTGTTCCCTTTTCTAAACCAGGTGCTACTTGCAATGCTTTACCCAAAACCTCATTTATTCCACCTGCGGTCACTCGGTAGTCGAGTCCCGTTTCATCTTCATGTGTAGCCCCCACTACAACTCGTCCATCTTCAAACGTGAGTATGTATTGATCATTGG
>DASQIV010000261.1:0-3105 GCA_035631415.1 Pseudoneobacillus sp.
GGTCAATATTATTTTCCAACATTTATCTAATTTTTAAATGAAGAAATAAAAATCTTATCGGTAACAAAGACTATAAGAAATACGTTATTTAGGAGATTATTTTCCATGAGAAGACAATTCCTGATGGTTTTAGTTGTATTAATTTGCTTTCTATTCTACTCATTTGATTGCGTTTATGCCTCTCCAATTTATAAACGTGGAAAATTCGAAAAGACTGGACATGTTTTTTGGGATATCCGTACAAAAGAAAAACTGATAGCACTTACCTTTGACGATGGACCAGACCCTGTTTATACAACACAAATATTAAATCTATTAGAAAAATATGATGCCAAAGCCACCTTTTTCGTTATTGGAGTAGAGGCAGAACGTTACCCAGAAATAATAAAACGACAGTCAAAAGAAGGGCATGAAATCGCTAACCATACCTATCGTCACCATTTCAAAGATAATTTTAATAAGGATAAATTGGAGTCTGAATTAAACAAGGCAGGTAAGGTAATTGAAGATTTAACGGGAAAAGCACCTTCGCTTTTCCGTCCTATTGCGGGATATTATGATGAACGAATTGTAAATACAGCGATTGAAACTGGTTATGAGGTCATTTTATGGTCATGGCATCAAGATACGAAGGATTGGAGTAGACCAGGGGTAAGCAAGATTACGAAGGATGTTATTTCAGATACAAAACCAGGAGACATTGTTATTTTTCATGATGCTGGTGGGGACCGTTCCCAAACAGTTAAAGCATTAGAAAATATCCTTGAAGTTCTATACAAGGAAGGCTTTAAATGTGTTACTGTTTCTGAAATGTTATCTCGATCAGAACCATTGTTAACAGAACCATTAAAACTTAAACCATAAATAGGCAAAGGAAACACAGTTTAACTTGTGTTTCCCTTTTATTGTGTACTCCTATATTTTTTAAAGTAAAGATACGATACTACGAATAAAACTACAGGGACTATTAAAGTAAATCTAAGTTCACCACCAACACCTAAGTATAGTACAATTGGCAAAGATGTTAATCCACTAAAGAAAATTGCTTTCCATGATTTTTTAAAAAGTCCATAAATAATAAGAACGGGAGAAACCAAAACTAATGACCAGAAAAGAATACCTACAAGAAAAAAGTCCATCCTTTCCTCTCCTCTAACATTAATTACTCATTATAATTCCATTATATGGTTAAGCATTATAATTGGCTATTTATAATAAAAATAATGCTTTGTATCTTCCTCTTCTACGCAGCAGAAACTAATTGAATAAACATAACTAACAAAAATAGTAGGAATAAATCAAAAATCATATTAAACTATAGATTATATTTAGAAGGAGATTCATAAAACATGACCAATATACCAGATAAAAGACCTTGTTCAGATTCTAGAGTTTTTCAAACAAATCGAGTTTTGCCTCCTGATACTAATAACCATCATACATTATTTGGTGGAAAGTTGATGGCTTCTATTGACGTTGTGGCCTCAATTTCCGCAGCAAAACATTGTCGCTCAGAATGTGTAACAGCCTCCATGGATTCAGTCGATTTCCTACACCCTATACGTCCTACAGATGCTGTTCACTTAGAATCATTTGTGACATTTACAGGCAGTAGTTCGATGGAAGTTTTCGTAAAAGTAATTTCAGAACACTTAATTACTGGAGAAACAAAAGTAGCTGCTACTAGCTTTATCACCTTTGTTTCTTTAGATGAAAAAGGGAAACCAAATAGAGTTCCTGAGGTTTATCCAGAAACAGAAGAAGAGAAATATTTATTTGATTCTGCAGAGGACAGATTGAAGTCTAGAAAAGCGAGAAGGAAATTAAGTATTTATTTAGCAGAGCAGATTGAGAAATATTGATTTCCAGAAAAATAGAAGTAAAACATGGCAGCCTTTCGTAGGGCTGTTTTTGTTTTTATATAGGGATAGTTCAATTTTTGAGACATGTTTTATTTCTCAACAAATATACTATACCAACAATGGAAAAGGAGTGATGTTATGTTATCCTCGATTGCAGACCGTGTCTCAAGAGGTGTTCAACGTTATTTACCTGATGCCTTTGTCATCGCCGTTCTACTTACTTTATTTGTCTTCATTGTCGGTTTTTTCACAAATCCAACTGAACCGATAACCCTTTTTAAATCCTTTGGTGATGGTTTTTGGGTATACCTTGCATTTACAATGCAAATGGTACTTCTCTTAATGACGGGGATGGTCCTTGCAGCCGTACCATTTGTAAAAAGAGGATTAGAATCTCTTTCCTCTCTTGCCAATACTCCAAATAAAGCATATGTTTTAACCTTTGTTGTAACTGCTATTGCTTACTACATAAACTGGGGTCTTGCGGTAGTAGTTGGAGCTATCCTTGTCCGTGAAATTGGTAAACGAAATCAAAATGCTCACTTCCCGCTTTTAGTCGCTGCAGCATATTCCCCTACTGTTCTCTACACAGCTGGATTATCCAGCTCAATTGGTTTAACTGTTGCTACAAAGGATCATTTCTTAGCAGATGTAATGGGCGTTATTCCAACTTCTGAAACAATCTTTAACCCTTCCACTATCATTATTTTTGCTGTTTTATTTATCACAATGCCAATTTTCATCTGTTTTATGGCACCAAAAACAAATATAAAGTCTTATAACGCTAGAGAATTGCCTGAAAAGAAAACTAACGACTTGGAGCCTGCTGACACACCTGCTCTTAAATTAGAAAGAACACCGCTACTTGGTATCATTACAGGAGCAATTGGGCTCATTTATGTAGTGAATGAATTTATTAATGGCCGTGATTTAGACTTAAACATCATTAATATTCTATTTCTTTCACTGGGCCTTGTTCTTCATCGTTCTCTAGGCCAATTTGGTGAGGCATTTAAAGAAGCTGCTGGGTCCACTTCTCCTATCATTTTACAATTCCCCTTCTATGCTGGAATCATTGCTGTTTTAGGCAGTTCCGGTTTAGGGCAGATGATTATAGATGGTATGACTTCTGTAGCCAATAAAGAGACCTTTGATGTATTTACCTATTGGACAGCTGGCTTAGTAAATATGCTAGCTCCATCTGGTGGTGGACAATGGGCTCTACAAGGACCTTTACAGGTTC
>DASQIV010000262.1:0-2405 GCA_035631415.1 Pseudoneobacillus sp.
ACGTCCGTCGATTCCACAACTTGACCGGCGTACATGACAATAACTCGGTCACACATTTCCGCCACTACTCCGAGATCGTGCGTGATAAGCATTATGGCCATTTTATTTTCTTTTTTAATCTTTTTCATTAACTCTAAAATTTGTGCCTGTATCGTTACATCTAGTGCGGTTGTCGGTTCATCTGCAATCAAAAGCTTAGGCTGGCAAAGCATAGCTAGTGAGATCATTGCTCTTTGTCTCATTCCACCTGAAAGCTGGTGGGGATATTCATCAATAATTTCATCCGCTCTTGGAATTCCAACAAGCTGAAGCATTTCAATAATCCGGTTTCTAATTTCCTTTTTATTTAATTTAGTATGCTGCTTTAATGGTTCACTTAACTGCTCACCTATTGTAAATACGGGATTTAGGGAGGTCATAGGCTCCTGAAAAATCATGGCCATTTCATTCCCTCTAATTTTTCTCATTTGACTCTCTTTTAATCTTGAAATCTCTTTTTCTTCTAAATAAATTTCTCCCTTTGATACATAGCCAACTGGAAAAGGCAACAATCCCATTAAAGCTAAGGAAGTGACGCTTTTTCCGCATCCCGATTCACCCACTATTCCTACCGTTTCCCCTTCATATATTTGAATGTTAACACCATTAACAGGTTGAATAATCCCATTTGTTGTTTTAAATTGAACATTTAAATCATGGACATCTAATATTTTTCTCCTCATAATACCCTTACCTCCTTCCTCACTTAATTCCCTTTTAATTCAGGGTCAAGTACATCACGGAGCCAGTCACCAAACAAATTAACTCCAAGAGCCGTGATTACAATCGCTATTCCAGGAAAAGTGACTAACCACCACGAACTGAAAATATAATCCTTACCTTCACTTAACATATTTCCCCATGCAGGTGTCGGGGGTTGTACCCCAAATCCTAAGAAGCTAACGGATGCTTCCGCAATAATAAAGGTAGCTACCTGCAAGGAAGACAGAACGATAATAGGTGTAAATAAATTAGGAACAATATGCTTAATGATAATTTCCCATCTTGGTACGCCGGTCGCCACACAAGAAAGAATATATTCTTTTTCTCGAATGGCTAATACTTCACTTCGCACCACTCTGGCAAAAACAACCCAGCCTCCAATTATGAGAGAAATAATGATATTTTTTAACCCCGTACCAATAATGGCATTTATGACTAAAACAAGTAATATAAATGGGAAACTCAGTTGAACATCTACAATTCTCATTAAGATGATATCGATCCATCCACGAAAATAACCTGCGATTACTCCGATTAAGGTTCCAATTAAACCTGCAAAAAAGACGGTTGTAACCCCAATTAATAAAGAAATCTTTGTCCCTACAATTATTCTTGAAAGAATATCTCGGCCAAGTTGGTCAGTCCCTAATAAATGCCCATCAGTCATTGGAGGTAGTAATTTTTTACTAAAATCCGTATACATCGGGTCATATGGCGCAATCCATGTACCTGCAATTCCTAAAATGATAACAAGCATAATAATCATAAAACCGATTAATCCTGTTCGGCTTTTTAATAATTGGCGGAAGAAAAAATTCATTTTTATTTGTTTTTTCGATTCCTGAGGTAGCCCCTCTTTAAATTTACTTTTTTCGACAATGATATTAGACACGTTTTATCCACCTACTTTACACGAATCTGAGGATTAACATATGCATACAGAAGATCTGTAATGAAATTGATTAAAGAGTAAATGACAGCGATTAAAAATACACCAGCCAATACAATAGGAAAGTCTCGGTTTAACAATGATTGCATCATTAATCTTCCTATTCCTGGCCAAGAAAAGACTACCTCTGTAATAACAGCACCACCTAGTAATACTCCTAAATCAAGCGCAACTAAAGTGATAATAGGAATAAGCGAATTTTTAAGAGCATACCTGTATAAAACTCGAAAAACAGGAACACCAGAAGCTTTAGCAGTACGGATATAATCTTTACGCAACACATCCAACATCGTCGACCGAGTAAAACGAGCAAATCTAGCTACGCTGTAGGCTGCCAATGTAATCATCGGTAAAATCATATGTAACAATGAACCTCCGCCACCAGATGGCAGTAAGTTTAAGGAAACCGCAAAAATATAAATCAAAATAAGACCGAGCCAAAAGCTAGGTATAGCTTGACCTAATACTGTGAATGCAACACCAATTTGGTCATATATGGTATTTCGTTTATAGGCAGAGATTATTCCTATAGGAATGGCGATCAGAACAGATAAACCAAGAGCAGAAAAAGCTAATTGAAAAGTGGCAGGTATACGTGCAAGCACCACAGAAAGTGCATCTTCTCTTGTTCGTAAAGACTCCCCAAAATCCCCCTTAACAGCATTTAAGACAAACTCAACATATTGAACATATA
>DASQIV010000263.1:0-2589 GCA_035631415.1 Pseudoneobacillus sp.
ACAACTCGATAAAAGTTCAAATTTTAAATCTCACAGCTTAGAGTTCAAGTTTTAAAGCTCTTATGAGTTTAGAGTTTAGTTTTCAAATATAAAAGGTCGATAAAATCTAGGATAAAGGCTCAGAGTGTTTGCTTATTGACTCAATCGGTTGCCTCCTAGCTGGTCAGCTAACATATATTTCGTGATGATAAAAGTAATATTGTGGTGCAATTCCATGAGTCATCGATAAAGGTTTTACACCGACTTGACTATGAGTAGGGTTATCTCCCCTACTCTTTTTTATATTCAAATAATCTACCTATTATGGTATTGGAGGAAATCATATGCCACTCCCAAAAGATAATATGTTTTTTGGATATGCATCTAAATTAACTGCTGAACAAAAAGTTTATGTTGATTCAATTATTGATAACCAATTAACAATTGTGAATGCGAAGGCTGGTACAGGTAAAACAACGTTAGCCGTTATGGCAGCAAGATTTCTAGAAAGAGAATTAGTTTACATCTTCTCCCCTATTGAAGAACGTACTTTGGGTTACACCCCAGGATCAGTAGAAGATAAAGAAGCTAAATATATTGTTCCACTTAAAGATGCTCTTTTTGAAATTAATGAAGATCCAGATAGAGCATTAGTTTATGAGGATAACATTGACAATGTAAAGAATGGTAAAGCATGGGTAAAAGCTATGTCTCATACCTTTGCTAGAGGTACAAATATCAAAGGTAATAAACTGGTTATTATTGATGAGACACAAAATTTTACTCGTGGAGAATTGAAAAAAGTACTAACAAGAATTCATGATGACGTAAAAGTAGTTATGATTGGGCACGATGGTCAGTGTGATTTAAAAGATGCTTCAAAAAGTGGTTTTATTCCCTATTTGGAACATTTTCAGAATCAACCTTTTTCTAAGGTATGTGAATTAAATGTTAATTTTAGAGGATTACTTGCTCAACATGCAGATAATTTGAAGTGGTAAATATACATATTAAGATTTTATAAAGGATAAAACAAGGGGGAAACAAGAATTATGGCTAAATTTGATAATTCATTAACATTTAAAAATGCTGAGATTTCATTAGAAGATAATACAATTGTGGAACAACTTAAGGAAGAAGAAATTGTGCATACTCTTTCTGAAGTTATCGCTTTATTCAAAGATAAAAAAGTGAACATTTCCTTTAAAGAAGCTAAAGATGTAGTTTTTAATGAGAATGAATAGGAGGAATTAGATGCTAGATAATCCTATTCTAAAACGCAAAGAAAATGAATCATTTATGGAATATCATGTTCGCCTCTTTGAAAACAAAGATGAGTATGAAATTGATAAATACGATATTGCTAATTTACTTAATGCTGATATGGGAAGTAATTATGATGAAAGTAAATGGCGCAAAGATTATGCACAATATTTAAAGTGGAAAGATTTTATTGTTAGCAAAAGTCTGGATGAGGACAGACTTGCGAAATATGAAGATAGTCGAATTGAATCAGAAAAAGAGCGCATTCGTAAACAGGATCAGAATAGAGAGTTGCGTAAAAAAATTGCTAATTCAGCACGTTTTGAGAAATTACAATTAGATATTATCAAGGCTATTAAAGAATTAGAGTATAAACGACCTCTTGCATTATCCCCTTCTAATTATAGTGGAGATAAAGCAAAGCAAGGGTTAGCTCTATTTAGTGATTGGCATTATGGTATGGAAGTTAATAATTCCATGAATGTATTTAATAAGGATGTTTTCAATAAACGTGTAGGATATTTAGTAAGTAAGATTATTGAGAATGGTAAAAAACATGATGTTTCCACTCTCCATGTTGGACAGCTTGGTGATTTAGTATCAGGGACTATTCATGTTTCCATACGAACTCAATCAAATGAGGATATTATCGAGCAGATTAAATATGTATCTGAAACGATTGCTGAAGTATTAGTTAAATTAGCTAATGAATTTCCTAATATTAAATATTATAATGTGATTGGCAATCACGGACGAATTGGTCATAAATCTGATGTTGGTCTAAAAGAGAACTTTGAGTATTTAATCCCTTGGTTTTTAGAGGCTAGGCTAAAAGATTTTGACAATATCGAAATTATTACTGATGAAGATGGATATATACCTACTCATATTTTCAAAGAAGAAATCATTCTAGTTCATGGAAACTTTGATAGAGTTGATCAATGCGTAAATAAACTTCCACAAGTATTAGGGTATGTACCTTCTTATATTATCGGTGGACATGTTCATCATAACTATGAAAAAGAATATGGGAAGACTACTGTCATTGTAAACGGTAGTTTAATAGGTGCTGACGATCATTCTACTCAAGGTAGATATGGTGGAAAACCTAGTCAAAAATTCTTAGTCTTTGATGAAGAAGATGGTCTGGAGTGTACTTACATAATAAAATTAAATAATAAGGAGATTAAATAAAATGACTAAAGTAATCCAATTTAAACGTGAAGAAGAACAAGATCATTCATGTCCAACTTGCAATCTTGTTGCGCACTTCATTCAAGATATTGCAGAATCGGAAAGTCCACAAGAACTTTTCGACTTACTAACAGAACTAGTCGAAGAAGCAAA
>DASQIV010000264.1:0-2878 GCA_035631415.1 Pseudoneobacillus sp.
AATGACTAATTTTTCTCCATTCTTTAAGGTGAATTGTTGAATTGCCTGTTCAAATTTTTCAACTAAGCACTTGAATATAAAAAACTCTTCTTTAGAAATCTCTGTTTTTAATTGATCTTTTTTAAAGATACCCAAACTTGAAATCATGATTTCGTCTTTTTCTTTCTTTATTATTGGTAAATACGGATCCTTTCCTTTTTGGAAGTACTGATACATGAATGTATTAAAATCAGTTTTAACTATTTTTCCCATCTCCATATTTTGAACAAGCATTTCTTGAATATATAAGGCTATATTCTCTTTTTTCTTAGATTTCAATGTTAATATATCCTTTGTTTGCCCATCCACGATGGCTATTTGAATTAGTGTTCCGATAGCGGGGTCTCGATTTATCGTATCCATAACAGGATAGATACCCTTTTCTGATAGAGATTTACCTAAAACCAATAATCGTATCTGTCCACTAACAAGAGGATGCCGTACTTTCATATTAGCATCTGATCTGGCTTGCTTACTCGTTTCTCCATTGCCAGTAATCGTTTCAATAGTTGGAGGCTCATTTGGACCTTTATAAACAGGGTATAAGAAGATTCCTTTTAATTTATTATTTTTTGATAAATCATATCCATAGCCTTGAATGATATTCAAATCATTTACAATATATGTTGGAAGTAGTTCACAACCTGTTAATACGATAACAAAACAAAACGCTAAGAAAAGACTAGTTCTATTCATTGATTTGCCCTCTTTTCAAATACAGTAAAAAGGAGAAATAAAATCGGAATATAAACATAAAATATCCAAATATTTATTTGACTGATGAACTCTTGATATTTTGTGATTAGACTTCTATCTGAAAGTAATTGGCACCCTATGACATTAATCAAACAAAGTAGGAGAAGAGGGTATTTTTGTTTGACTTGAAAAATCAATTTGATGCCTCTACTAGAAGACCATAGCAGCAAAGATATCAGTGCCAAAATAGTGATCATGTAAACAGATATATAGATATATTCAAATCTTTCTAAAAAAGAAAAATGAATGACTTTTGTCATATTAAGTGCTGGCCAAATAGTCATAGTTAATTGTTCTTCACTAAAAAATAAAAAAGTAATGATGGCAGATAAAGTATAGAGTAAGGTAGTTGCTAATAAGCCAAGATGTGCATATTTCTGCGGAGACTTCCTATTACCGATAAATGGATAAACCATTAGCAAGACTTCAAAGCCAGCCATTGTGTAAATGGAACTTTTAATGCCACTTAATATTTCTTTTGGTGTATGATCCAAAACTGGCAGTAAATTATCAATATGTGCATATTTGAGCGGAAAAAAATATAAAGTGATTAGAGATACAAAAGGGAAAATGACGGAAAAAAAGCATACTCCAACTACTACACGAAACCCCCCTGAGATAATATGGTAACTTATTATCACAAGAATAATGGATAAACACCATGTAGGTAGTGTTGGAAACATCCAAACTTGAACAATTTCAATATATGACCTTAGAACTGAAATACTGGCTAGCCCATAATAGAGCATGATGAATAAATTGAAAAATCCTCCGAAATATTTACCAAAAATATTTCGCTGAATCATGACAATATCACCTTTTGCTTTGCTAACTAGTTTATACATAACTAACATCAAGATTTGAGCAAGACAGCCTGCCAATATCACACTTATCCACGCATCATATCCTGCTTCGGCTGCTATACCTCTTTGAAAACTTAAAATCCCTACCCCAACTTGGGAAGCGTATATGATAAAAAATAATAAATATGGAGAAACCTGATATTGAACATCTACTTTCATAGGATCCCCTCCAAATTTATTCATAAAAATCGTTGTTTTTTTTAGAATATTTTAAAATTCGAGTTGATTTTAGCTTTTTCTCTGGTCTGAGAACCGTAGGATTTTCAATTTGTTTCGAAAAAGGAAGTCTAATCCATGAATCTTGAAGTGCCGTTTTTCGAAAAGGATATAATCCAATAAAAGGATTTCCGAAAGATGATAAACGTAATGCAGTGATCGCTATTATAATAAATCCAATACTAATACCTAATAATCCCAAAAACTGGGCCAAGATAATTAACGGAAATTTAAAGAATCGTACCGCGTTTCCGCTTTTATAAATGGGAGTAGCGAAGCTTGAAAGTGCACTAAGTCCAACTAGAATTAGTAAAACATTACTGGTTAATCCAGCTTGAACGATAGCTTCCCCGATCACGATTCCACCAATGATTCCAAGAGTTTGTGCAACTTTGACTGGTAAACGAATACCAGCTTCTTTTATTAATTCAATTAACAATTCTAAGATTATAACCTCAAAGACCGGAGGAAAAGGCACTTGAGATCGGGAAGAGATGAGAGATTCTAATAATTTTGTAGGAATAATTTCATAATGATACGTTAATACAGCTACATATAAAGGTGTGATAAGACCTGCGACGTAAAAAGAAAAAAATCTCAATAATCGAAAAAAACTTGCTAAAATCCATGGGTAACTATAATCCTCAATAGCAATTAAGGATTCAATCAATGTTATTGGTTGAATCAATACATCGGGTGAACCATCCACAATAATAATAATTTTTCCTTCTGTTAACCCTGCAACCACTCGATCACATCTTTCCGTTACGATCGATTGTGAAAAGAGAGAATTGGCGTTATCAGCAATCATAGTTGCGATATAAGAACTATCAGAAATATGATCGTATTGAATAGCTTGAATTCGTTCAATAATCATGTATACCGTTTCGGAGTCAGCTATTCCATCCATATATAAAATAGCTACTTTCGTTTTTGAAAATTTTCCAACTGTAACTTCTTTTGAAAGTAATTCAGGAACAGGTAATCTTTTCCGAATTAAATTC
>DASQIV010000265.1:0-8096 GCA_035631415.1 Pseudoneobacillus sp.
TAGGTTTGATTACCAACCGGACGAACGAGCTCAAAGCTTAATGAAGATGGGAATGCCATAGCAGTTGGGCTCATTGCTCTACCTAAATCAATGATACCTGAACCTACCTTAAGTGGATCTGTTACATCTGTGTTAGGTAACACACTTCCTGCCAACTCGTGTGCTGTACCCATTAAGGCCGCTTTTACTTCAGCAGGTCCCCAATCTTGATTTAAAGCCAATAAAGTAGCTGCTGCACCCGCTACATGTGGCGAAGCCATTGAAGTTCCTTGATAAAGCTCATAGCCACCGCCAACTACTGAAGAGTAAATATTAACCCCTGGAGCAGCTACGTCCGGCTTTAACTTGTAGTTTGGTGTTGGTCCCCATGAACTAAAATCAGCTAATAGATTAGGAGTAGCAGACGTTTCAGTTGGAGGATATGTTATAGTAACATTCCGATTATCTTTGGAGTTTTCTAAAATGTTGCCTGCTTCCTGCCCAATCATGACTGCAGGAACCTTTGCTCCATCCGAGGACATCGGTATTGGATCTGCATTACTATTTTGATAGATGATGACACCAGTTGCACCCGCTGCAGCTGCGTTGTTAATCTTTTCTGTGAATGTACATGATCCACGTTGAATAACGGCAATCTTACCTGTTAAAGGTGTTCCACTAATGGACGAACATGCTAACTTATCTCCTCCAGCATAATCTGCCCAAGTAGCGTATTCGCCCGTGAACTGAGCCTTTACTTCACCACCCTGAGTACCAGTAGTAGCTATTGTCTTTCCACCTGGTAGTAAAGATGATTCTAAAAACATAGCAAAAGTACGGCTATTCGTCGTTGCAGCAACCGTGATAACCTTGTCTGCTGTTCCAGGAGAGCCAACCGTGTAGTTTCCTGGTCCTTCGTTACCAGCTGAAATAGCAACTACTACGCCTGCATCTACTGCTGAATTTACCGTCATATCAAGCAAGTCTGCACCTTTGTGAGGTGTTCCACCTAAGCTTAAATTTAGTACGTCCATTCCATCTTTAACTGCCTCTTCAACTGCTTTGGCTATAAATAAACTCTTAGCATCTTCAACTTGGCCTGGAAAAACATTATAGTTTCCTAAATATGCCCCTGGTGCCACTCCACTAAGAGGTTTGGTTCCTAAAGGAGGCATTGTACCAGCTTTTCCAGCAATGGTACCTGAAACATGTGTGCCGTGGCTTTCTACTGCTTCTGCACTTAGCCAAGGATTTTGATGAAATACCTTCGCTACGATCACCTTATTACTTGTAAAACGTGTATCCCCTTTTGGAAAACCTTCAGGCATTGCCATACCCTCATTGGGTTGAAGGAATTCATGTTTTTGATCAATTCCAGAATCAATTACTCCCACTTTAATTCCTGCACCTGCGTTAGCCTGACCACCAAGTTCATTCCAAACTGGCTCTGCATTGATTAATCCAGTACTTGTGCTCATCGCTTTATGATAGGTCGCACTATACCCCTTGTTTACAACACCTGGTCCACGGCTGATTTCATCCAAAGTAGCTCCATTAAGCTTAATGCCAATACCATTAAAAGTTACCGCATATTCTGTTACAACCTCTACCCGTGGTAACTGTTTCGCTAACCATTTTTTATAGTTTTCTCTTTGAGATTCAAGTCTTTTTCCATACTTATTTGCTGCTGGAGAATTTAGATTTACTTTTTTCCCCTTAGAAGGCTTCGTAGATTCATAACCTTTAATACTTCCATCATAAGAAGCAACCGGAGCATCCCCAAATTGAACAAACGCATAATCCATATCCTGATCTGCTGTAGAGATCGGCTGATCATCATTTTTTACAATCCCTTGAGTAGGTATTGCTGCAGCAAATAGTAAGAGTAAAGTTAATGATAACCCAATGATGTTTCTAAATTTCCTAACAAATTTCATCCACATTCCTCCTTAAGTTATGTATCAATCTATTTCTATTAAGCTTTGGTAAAAAAAATACCACTACTAATGTAGTGTTTGGCTAGGATAAAAGAACCGTTTTAAATACTACTAAACCAGTATTCACTTAGGTATAAGGTATAAGGTCTATATAATATATCTTAAAACATCGATTCTTCCTCACGTGTAGTCAATCCTATTGTAGATCCCTAGTGGACAGATTCTGTGATCCACACTAACGCGTTAAATGAAAATATCCTCTATAATTCATAGAATGATATACATTTAAAAGAATAAAAATTTAATTATGGGGTCTTGTCCAAACATTTTACCAATTAGGTCATATCCTGTACTATATATCACTTATTAAATAATAAGGAGGTAGATTATGAATTTAAAGAAATTTGTGGACGCATTACCTATCCCATCAGTATTAAAAAGCATCGACATGACACCCGATGGTATCCCTTACTATGAGGTAACCATGAAACAGGTTCAGCAAAAATTACATCGCGATTTGCCACCAACTACCGTGTGGGGATATAACGGAACCTACCCTGGTCCTACATTTGAGACCACACGAAATCAACCGATATATGTGAAATGGAAAAACAAATTACCATTTGAGCATATCCTTCCCGTCGATCGAACGATTCATGGCGCAGAACCTGACCAACCATCTGTTAGGACAGTAGTTCATCTTCATGGTGGACGTGTTAGACCTGAAAATGACGGATATCCAGAGGCATGGTTTACTCGTAACTTTGAAAATGTAGGACCCAAATTTGAACATGAAGTTTACTATTACCCTAATTGTCAACGACCCGCAACCCTTTGGTACCATGACCATGCGGTTGGTATTACTCGCCTAAATGTATATTCAGGGTTAGCTGGTTTTTACTTATTGCGAGATGAGCATGAAAAGAGTTTGAATCTTCCTAGTGGAAACTACGAAATTCCAATGGTGATTCAAGATCGTTCCTTTTATCCAAATGGTGAACTCTTCTATCCAACTCAGCCTGGTCACGAGCCTCCTCCAGCACCTCAGCCGCCTCCTCCGATCAATAAGAAACTACCAAATCCATCTGTCGTTCCAGAGTTTTTTGGCAATACCATCTTAGTTAACGGAAAAGTGTGGCCATTTCTGGAGGTAGAGCCAAGAAAGTATCGCTTCCGAATCATTAATGGTTCCAATTCACGTTTTTACCGCATGAGACTGAACTCTGGCCTAAACTTTATACAAATAGGTACGGATGGAGGTTTGTTAGAGCACCCTGTACAAATTTCACAGCTAATCCTTGCTCCTGCTGAAAGAGCGGACATTATTATTGATTTTTCAGAACATAAGGGGCAAAACATGATTCTAACAAATGACGCTCCTTCACCTTTTCCTAATGGTGATGCTCCGAATGAAGACCTTAGTCAGATTATGCAATTTCGCGTCAATCTTAATCTTACCGGGCGTGACAATAGTGAGGTTCCTTATCATTTAAGTTGTCTTGAACACCTAAATCCAGCTGATGCTATTACAAGGAGAAAAAATGTATTGGTTGAAAGTACGGATGAATTCGGTCGATTAAAATTGCTCTTAAATAATATGGAATGGGATCAGCTTCCAATCACAGAAACACCCTATAATAACACAATTGAAATATGGGACCTTTACAATACTACACCCGACACACATCCTATTCATTTACATTTAGTTCAATTTCAAATTTTAGGACGTGCACCCTTCAAAGGAAATCCAAATAGACTTAACCTCTCTGTTGGCAAATTGCGTCCACCTGATCCAAACGAAAGAGGCTGGAAGGATACGGTTCGTGCCAACCCGGGGGAAGTCACTCGAATTATCGCACGTTTTGGACCATTTACAGGAATCTACCCTTGGCACTGTCATATACTCGAGCATGAAGATCATGAAATGATGAGACCATATGAAGTTCTTGAAAATCATTCCAAAGCGAAACAACATCAAGCACCGTGTCCTGATGAAGCTTTCACACAATGCTTTGACTGTAAAAAAAATAATGATTGAAGTCAGTTCATTCATAAGCACGAAACACCCCGTTACGGTTATGTAACGGGGTGTTTTTTTAATGTATACTCAAATAAGCTTCATGGATTAACGGGTTGTTGGCAAGCTCACTCGGCTTACCTTCCACCTTGATCTTCCCATTTTCCAACAGATAGCCCCAATCCGCAATTTGTAATGCGGCTTTGGCGTTTTGTTCAATTAATATAATCGTTGTTTCTGTTTGTTTTAGTTGAAATAGAGTTTCAAAGATTTCTTCTACAATTAATGGGGCCAATCCTAATGAAGGTTCGTCTAGCATTAATACTTTAGGTTGAGCCATTAATCCTCTGGCGATTGCAAGCATTTGCTGTTCACCACCACTCAGGGTACCTGACAATTGTTTTCGTCTTTCCTTCAAGCGTGGGAAGAGTTGGTACATCTTCTCCATGTCTACTTCAATGCCTTGACGTACCGATTTCGAAGCACCGTATCCAGTGTACCGATTATATGCCCCAAGACGTAAGCTTTCTTCCACTGTTAACTCAGAGAACATACCTCGTCTTTCAGGCACAAGATTGACCCCTATATACGCGAGCTTTTCAGCAGCAAAGCCTGTAATATCTTTATCTTCCAATATGACTTGTCCTGACCTTGGCGGCAATAAGCCAGCAATCGTATTTAATAGAGTTGTCTTCCCAGCTCCATTTGCTCCAATAATGGTACTTAATTGCCCTTCTCTAATTTCAAGGTCAATTCCCTTTAAAGCATGAATACTTTCACGGTATACATGCAAATCTTTTATTTTTAAAATTTGCTTTGCCTTACCGGAAATTTCACGTTCCTTATACGATTTTTCCATATCCCTACCGAGGTAAGCTTCAATGACCTTTTCATTTTCTTGAATTTCAGCAGGAGTTCCTTCGGCAATTTTACTACCAAAATCAAGAACGATGATGCGGTCAGATATTTCCATGACTGTTGACAGATCATGCTCGATTAAGAAGATGGTTAATCCTTGTTTCTTCAATTTCTTAATGAGCTGAATCATTGTTCTACGTTCTTCCACACTTAACCCTGACATAGGTTCATCTAGTAAAAGTAGCTTCGGTTCGAGAGCAATCGCACGGGCAATTTCTAATAAACGCTGTTCTCCAAATGATAAATCACCTGCCAAGGATAGAGCCTTACCTTCTAATCCCACTAACTGCAGATTTTTCATTCCTAAATCTATCGCTCGTTCTTCTTTAATTTTTAACTGAGGAAGACGGAGCATCGAACTGATAATATTGGTTTTTCGTGTATCTTTTACCGATACCATTACATTTTCTAGTAATGTCATATTGTCAAAGATTTGCAGGTTTTGGAAGGTTCGGGCAATGCCTCGTTCTGCGATTTCATTTGGTTTTAATGAATTAATTTTTTCACCACAGAATTTAACCTCGCCATCATCAGGTGAATACATACCTGTTATACAATTAAATGTTGATGTTTTACCTGCTCCATTTGGACCAATAAGGGAGACACTTTCACCTTCTTTAATATCGAATGTGTTTTCATTAACGGCGATAACTCCGCCAAATCTCTTCGTCACTCGATTAAATTCCAGTAGTGTTGCGCCCATCTAAGTCTCCCTCCTGAACCGTTGACTTAATTTTTCAAAAATCCCCATAATCCCTTTAGGCATATAGATCATCATGATGACAAGTAATAGACCGAAGAAGATGACTTCAACCGCTCCACCAGCACTTTCACCAAAGATGAATGGGACAACTTCACGAAGAACCTCAACTAGCAGAGTGACCACGATAACGCCAATTAAGGAACCGTAAATACTCGCTAGACCACCAAGAACGGCCATCACGACAAATTTAATCGACATCTCAAAACTAAAAATCGCTGGGCTGATAAAACTCATATAAGAGGCATAAAGACCTCCACTTAATCCAGCAAATACGGCACTCACGACAAAGGCTGTTAGTTTATATTGGCCGATATTAATCCCCATTGATTCGGATTCAATTGAGCTATCTTGGATGGAACGAAGATTTCTTCCCCATGGTGATTGCACAAGGTTTTTTGTTAATAAGAATACGATCAAGCCAATAGCTGCAACGACATAGAACCAAGCGATGTCAGATGCAATCGAAAACGATCCGATTTCGAAGGACGGAACGCCAATCAACCCAGATGGACCGCCTGTTAACTCTGACTCTTCTATTAAAATAATATTAATTACGATTCCGAAACCAAGTGTCGCTAGTGAGAAATAATGACCTTGAAGATTCCTTGTTAAATAACCAATAAAATAAGCAATACCACCCGCCAATACCATCCCCACTGGAATCGTTAGAAAAGGAGAAAGTGATAATTTAATCGCTAGTATTCCTGATCCATAAGCGCCTATCCCCCAAAAAGCTGCTTGAGCTAGAGAAACAAGGCCTGCATGACCCATTAACAATGAAATTCCGATTGTTGATATAAAATAAAGACCGATTAAAACAAAAATACCTGTGATATATGTTCCAACTAAATAAGGAAAAGCGACTAGTGCTAAAAGTATAAAAGGAACTAGTAAAAGCCTTTTTTTCGAAAGGGGTTTCACCGATAACGATGCTTCATTGCTAATTATAGTTTTTTCAATTCCTATCCTCCTTCCTTACACACGCTTTCCGCTCTTAGTTCGAATAATTCCTTGTGGCATGAATACTAGTACCAATAATAAAATGAAAAAGGCGATGGCATCTTTATATCCAGATGAAATCAATCCTGCCCCGAGTGATTCTAATACGCCTAAAATAATTCCCCCGATTACCGCACCTGGTACACTGATGAGTCCACCTAACACAGCTGCGACAAATCCCTTTAAGCCAATCATTAACCCCATATCATAGGTGGCTAGTGATATCGGAGTTACCGCTACCCCTACGATTCCAGCTAAGCATGCACCAATCATAAAAGAAAGCAAGCCCATCCATTTAGGAGAAATCCCCATTAAACGGCTTACCTCACGATTCATCATACTGGCTCTTAATGCTGAACCTAACATTGTTTTTTCAAAAAAGATATACAATACCAGCATTGTAATGAAGGTAATGCCAATGATAAAGAAGTCCTGTCTCGGAATCGCTGCACTTAGGAAACTAACTGGTTCACCTGCTAAAAATGGTGGCAATACCTTTGGTGAACTTCCAAAAATCAATAATGCCAGACCGCGAAGGACAGTCGATACTCCAATGGTAATAATAATAAGAACGACTTCACTATTAAAGCGAGCTGGCTGGAGCGCCAGTCTTTGAACTAGCGCACCAACAACCGTAGCTGCGATAACCGCAGCCACTGCAGCCACCCAGAGGGGAGCACCTCCGGAGACCATTGCGGCCGCCGTAATTCCCCCCACCATCACAAATTCACCCTGGGCAAAGTTGATAACCCCGTTTACGTTATAAATGGTAACAAAGCCTACTGCGATAAGAGCGTATATTCCCCCTACTGCTAAACCGGAAAGTAATAATTGTACAATTTCCAAACTGCTTCAATCCCTTCTATTCCGGAATGACCCATTCGCCGTTCTTCACTTGAACCATAAGGGCATCTTCTGCTTTTAATCCTTGGTGATCCTTTTCACTTAGGTTAAACACACCTGTAACTCCTACTACATCTTCTAACTTCTCTAAATTATCTCGAATAGAATCTCTTGTTACTTTGTCACCTGATTTTTCAATTGCTTTAGAGATTAGTAGCATTGCATCATACGCCATGCCATCAATTGGACTTGCACCTTGCTTCGTTTTCGCTTCAAAGTCTTTTACATATTTCGTAATAATGTCTTTTTGAACATCCGCATCCTCGATTTGGCCAGAAACCCATACCTTACCAGCTGCTACATATGTTCCTTCTGCCGCTTCTTTTCCAGCTAATTCAACAAACGCATTCGAGCCTGCACCTGCTGGGTAGATGAGCATATTATCCATTTTTAGTTCCCAATAGTTACGGTTAACGATGGATGCTGCTGGTGGGATGGACCAGACGATGATCGCATCTGGATTTAGACCTTTAATCTTCGTTAACTGTGGCTTCATATCTTTATCGCCCATTCCAAATTTTTCAACTGCTACAATATTAATGCCATTTGCTTTTGCTACACCTTCAAATGTCTTTAATCC
>DASQIV010000266.1:0-3100 GCA_035631415.1 Pseudoneobacillus sp.
GATGGAAGGTTTTCGGACTTTTTCTTTTAATTGTCCTATGTATGACAATCTATCACCAAGTAAAACCACTCCCAAAAGGGACTAATTATGCAAGCGAGATATACCAAATGGACGATAGTCAAATTCAATTTTTATCTGACCTTACCTATCAAAAGGATGGTAAAAAAGTGGTTGACCAAGAAATTTTCAAAGAGGTGTTTCAATCCATTGAAGAAGCCAAAGAGTTTATCATTTTAGACATGTTTCTAGTAAACTCTTATGCCAATAGTGATACAGACTATCCACCCATTAGTGAAACATTGACTTCAAAAATCAAGAAACAAATGCAAAAACATCCAGATTTAAAAGTAATCTTTATTACAGATGAGATCAATTCGTCTTATGGATCACATGAGGTAAAAGCTCTAGAACCCTTAAAAAAACTTGGAGCACAGGTGGTCATCACCGATTTGGACCGTCTTCGCGACCCAAACATTTTATATTCAGGAGTATGGAGAACCCTCTTTTCATGGTTTGGACAAGCTGGTAATGGTTGGGTCTCAAACCCAATAGCTGAAAATGCTCCAGATATTACGCTTCGGTCTTATTTAAAAATTTTTAATTTAAAAGCTAATCACCGTAAAGTGCTAGTAACCGAAAATAATGGTTTCATATTATCCGCTAACCCTCACAACGCAAGTGCCTATCATTCGAATATTGGGTTCAAAGTGAAAGGAGAAATCCTTCAAGAACTAATTAAAACTGAGAAAGCTGTAGTCGCTTTTTCTGGTGGAAATATCAAGCACTTCCCTAAATTCACAGCAAACCAAACACTACAAACTACTAAAAGTGAGAAGTCGTTGCAAGCACAAATTGTCACTGAGGGGAAAATCCAAAAGGCGGTCATAGGCTCTATTGAAAGTGCAAATCTAGGAGAAACCATTTGGGTTGGGATGTTTTATTTGGCTGACCGGGAGATTATTCAATCCCTTGAAAGTGCAGCAATAAGAGGCGTCCATGTAAATTTAATATTAGATCCAAACCATAATGCTTTTGGACAAGGAAAGATGGGGTTACCTAATAGACCTATTTCAGCAGAACTTGAGAAAATCGGTAACCAAAATATAACAATTCGCTG
The DNA here is from genome assembly GCA_035631415.1 of Pseudoneobacillus sp. Lineage (GTDB taxonomy): Bacteria > Bacillota > Bacilli > Bacillales > Cytobacillaceae > Pseudoneobacillus. Next base: position 1,118 of record DASQIV010000266.1, read on the forward strand.
GTACAATACAGGAAAAGAGCAATATCACTCCAAAATGATTTTTGTTGAGGGTAAGAAGAAAAGTACGGTCATTGGTGGCTCTGCCAATTATACCTTCCGAAACTTGGATAATTTTAATATGGAGGCCGACTTAAAAGTAGAAGGTCCTACTGATAGTCAGTTTATAAAAGATGTACACCAGTATTTCGCTCGTTTATGGAAAAATGAAGATGCCGTTTATACACTAAAGTATGATGCCTACCAAGATGAAATGCCCGCTATTAAATATAGTATTTATGTTATTCAAAAGCTGTTAAGACTTACAACCTATTAAATTCCTTAGCCCAAAAAACAGAAAAAACCTGAGCCCCATAATAAGAAAGGACTCAGGTTCTTCACCCTATTATTTCGTATATTCACTTGAGCTATAGTAAAATTTAGCCGTAACAGAACCATCTTTATTTTCTTTAATATCTGTTACATGGATTCCAGAATCAGCCGGTGTAGTACTGTTCCCCTTCCAGAAGTAGTAAGATCCAGTATGCACATTCGATGTAGTTGGAGTTAGCTTTGAACCTGTCTTAAAGAAGTCTCCAGCATCTCCACGGTTGACATACTTTTCTAAATCATACTTTCCATCAGCTTGAAGAACAGATAATCCATAATGTGTGACAACCGTTCCATCACTCGCTGTTTGCGATTGGTTATACTGGAAGCGTTTATTCATCCAGTTTTCGACGTTATTTGGACGGAAGCCTGCAGTTTTGTAAAGATTTAGGACGTTTTCATCCACATGCCATGCAACCAATCCGTGGGCATCAGCACCTTGACGAATTAAACCTTTATTAAAGCCTTGCTGTTGAACATTTTCAAATAGGAAGTATTCTGTACCATTTGAGCCTGGCACTTCCATTTTTACAAACGCCTTATCTCCATCTGCCTTATTAACTGGTTGTAAAGTAACCTCTTTTACACCATCTTCAGGTTTTACATCAATAGGAGATGCCCATCCAAGGAAAATCTTTGAATATGGGTCAAAGTGAACAGGAGAGTTACCAGAGTATGGAGCTGCATTCGGATAACGCATCCAAGAACCGCCAGCCATCATGGAGTAGTTCCCTACACCCTCGGATGTATAAGCTGTGTCGTAGAAATCAGGCAATCCTAATGCATGTCCAAATTCATGGGCAAAAACTCCAGCTTGTCCTGGGAAAGGACCTGATTTAGAAGCTTCATCATACCCACCAGTCGCTAAGTTGTATCCTGCCACGTTTCCTCCAATTTCTGGTTGTACATTATAGTTATCTACTAATACACCATCGAAAGTATGGTCTTTTAAAAATTGTGCGTACCAAGTGTTCCACTCTTCGTCGGACTCAATACCATCACGGTTTACATCATCTGCCCCAAAACCTGTTTCATAGTATTTCCCATAATACAGAGCACTTAATGCATTCCATTTATGTGACCAGATTTGTGCAGGATCGCGGCTGAATTCAGCTCCTGTTCCCTCATGGACGATAAATACGTTTGGCACCTCGCCATCCACGGCGTATTTAGAGAAATCTACTACATTATCAGCCGCTTTAAATAGATCTGATACAAGCTCGCCGATATGTGCATCACCGTTCTCATTGCCAATTACGTATTTTCCGTTTTCGGCATATTTACCATCCTGATCTAAATAGTAGGAAGCACCCTTTGGAAGCTCTACCCATACTAAATCAGTATTTTCATTTTTTACTAGCTTCACTTTTCCATAACTGGACTCTTTGTAAATGTTTTGCATCGTGCTATCAGTAGGAGCTTCTACACCATTGTATGTTGCATATTGTTTGAACTGTGGAAGCTCATATGGGTTATAGGTTTCTCCAAAAATTAAATCATTAAAGTATTTAGCAGGTACTTGACCTGAAACGTCCCCTTTAGGTTCGTCACCTTCTTTAAACTTTGCCAAAATAACTAATACTGGTACATCCCCAACAGCAGGCTGCGGCGTTACGT
>DASQIV010000267.1:0-4582 GCA_035631415.1 Pseudoneobacillus sp.
ATGCTAGAGAACATTTGCTTGTCGGGGCTAGGAAAAAATGAACTTCTTTTTTCCCTAACCAAGGCGCTTGCGCTTTTCTTATAGTCCTGACAGTAAAGCATGTGGAGGATGTTGTGAAAAATCGAATTAAAATATCCATAAGATCTCTAGTAGAATATGTTTTTCAAAGTGGCAGTATTGACCAACGATTTCGAACATCTCAAGCCATGACAGAAGGCACAAAAGCCCATCAGAAAATCCAAAAAACCTATGAAGAGAATGATTTAAGGGAAGTATCGTTGGAAGTAGAACTCGAATGGAACGGCTATATATATGAAATAGAAGGTCGCTGTGACGGTATTTTATTCAAAAACGAATTAGTGATTATTGACGAAATCAAATCCACTGCTCATGACCTAACTGATATTTCCAATTCTAGTTATCCTGTCCATTGGGCACAAGCAAAGGTTTATGCTTATATTTATGCTCAGCAGCAAGAAATAAAGGAAATTCAAGTACAACTGACTTACGTAAATATTAAAAATGATGAGAAAAAGCAATTTCAACAAAACTGGACACTTAAGGAATTAGAAAAATTCGTTTATGAAACCGTTTCAAAATATGCACCCTACGCGGAGCTTAAAGTTAAGCATCATCAAAAACGAAATGAGAGTATCGAAAAATTATCTTTTCCATTTCATCAATTCCGTCAAGGTCAACGAAAACTAGCTGGTGCTGTCTTTAAAACTATTACTGATAGACGTAACCTTTTTTCGATGGCTCCTACTGGAATCGGGAAGACGATTTCTACCACCTTCCCGACCGTGAAAGCCTTTCAGACAGACGAAATTGAAAAAGTATTTTACTTAACTGCAAAAACTATAACAAGACAAACTGCGGAAGAAGCCTTTCAGTTAATGAAAGAGAAGGGCCTTTGTTTGCATTCTGTTACCATTACGGCAAAAGAAAAGGCTTGTTTTAAAGAAAAAACATTATGTCAAAAAGATTATTGCGAGTATGCTAATGGCTATTATGATCGGTTAAATGAAGGTATTTTGGATATTTTACAAAATGAAGCATCGATCGACCGAATAACCATTGAAAAATATGCAAGAAAACATACGCTTTGCCCTTTTGAATTTTCATTGGACCTTTCTTACGCAGCAGATGTAGTTATTTGCGATTACAATTATATTTTCGATCCTAAAGTATCACTAAAAAGGTTATTCGATGAACAGAAAAAAGAAACCGTATTATTAATAGATGAAGCCCATAATTTAGTTGATCGCGCTAGAGAAATGTTTTCTGCTGAACTTTTTAAATCGGGGTTCCTCGCCCTGAGAAGGGAATATGAAAATAGAAATATTACTTTATCGAATGCAAGCAAAGAGATAAATAGCTTATTTTTATCGATAAAAAAAGAGTCAAATGAGAAAAAGAGCGTTATTTTCTCAAAAGTATCTGAGGAGTTTTTAGAAGCTCTTGAACAGTTTAGGCTAGAAGCAGAGCATGAATTGTTATTCCAGGCTGGTCAAACAACGGATGAAGTGTTAATGGAAACTTATTTCTTAGCATATAACTTTTTGAGAATTCAAAAGCTTTATGATGAGCGGTTTATCACATATATCGAGATTGAAAAGAGTGAAATCAAACTAAAAATATTTTGTCTTGATCCGTCTCATCAGTTGAAACAAATGAGCAAAGGCTATCGCTCAAAAATTTATTTTTCAGCAACATTGACTCCTCTAGACTATTACCAACATTTATTAGGTTCCAATGAAGATGATTACTTGATTCGTATTGATTCGCCATTTAATCGTGATCAAGTCGCGTTTCATATTGAGCCTTTATCTACTAGATTCAAAGACCGTGAACGAACTAAATCTCAAATCGTAAAAGTGCTAAGTGAACTAATTAGGAAACAACATGGGAACTTTTTGATTTTTTTTCCTTCCTATCAATATATGATGTCAGTATATGAGCTTTTTCTAGCCGAGAATTTAAGTGTTGAGGTTCTGATTCAAGGTCAAGGAATGTCTGAAATGGAAAGAGAAGAGTTTCTTAAAGCCTTTCAACCAAACCCAAAAGGAACATTAATTGGTTTTGCAGTTTTAGGTGGCATTTTCTCAGAAGGCGTTGATTTGAAGGGAGACCGCTTAAACGGGGTAGTCATTGTTGGCGTTGGTTTGCCACAAATCGGTTTGGAACGTGATCTGATAAAAGATTATTTTCAAAAGATAGGTAAAAATGGATACGATTATTCTTATATATACCCTGGGATGAACAAAGTCCTTCAAGCGGGAGGACGATTAATTAGATCCGAAGAAGATCATGGTACCATCATACTAATAGATGACCGATTCTTAGAAAACAAATACCAAAAACTACTTCCAAAAGAATGGACCGAGGGGAGGAAACTCCACACTTTACCACACTAACGCACCGGGGGTCAGACCCCCAGTGCGGTAATGCGGTAAAGTGAAGGGGATAGATTGTATGAAAAATTTCCATTGTTGTGCAACTTGTGAAAATTTTAAAGCCGAGAAGTCCCTATCAGGAATGCGATACTCGTGTGTGCGTTTAGGCTATGAAACGAAACCGGATTATCGGTTTCATTGTTGGAGCCCGAAAGAAAATGTCAAAAGACTAATTGAAAAACAAAATAACTAGATCATTATAGAAGAATTACAATTGTGTAACTGTTTAATATATCATTCCTTTACCTCTTTAAAGCACCGGGGGTCAGACCCCCGGCGCTTTAAAGGGGTAAAGTTTTTCTTTATTTTTTCGCCTTTTTAACATTTCTTTCTTTTTAATATTTCTGAATTTAGTGGTAAAATAAAATTGTTTCGTATTTTGAAAAATTTGGAGTGTTAACTATGACGATAAAAGTAGGAGTAATTGGCCTTGGTGCTATAGGGGAAAGAGTATTAAATAAATTTGTTCAGCATCCTTTAACAGAAGTTGCTGCGGTTTGTGATGTAAGTGAAGATCGTTTACAAGCAGTAAAACAAAAGCATGATGTAACTACATATACAGATTATAAAGAAATGCTTCAAGATGATTCGATTTCTTTGGTTTATTTAGCTGTTCCGCCAAAATTTCATCATCGAATTGCTCTTGATGTAATCAATGCCAAAAAGCATTTCCTATGTGAGAAACCACTTGCTAATTCTATTGATGAGGCTTACGATATGGCACAAGCAGCAGAAGAGGCTCGTATTATTAATGCCATTAATTTTCCAATGCCATATTCAAATGTATTTCAAACCTTTAAAGAAAAAATCCTTAACGGCGAAATTGGAAAAGTAAAACGAGTTGAAGTGCAAATGCATTTTACGACTTGGCCACGTGCATGGCAGCAAAACGATTGGATTGCCAGTAGGGAACAAGGTGGATATATCCGTGAAGTTGGCCCGCATTATATCCAAATGGTTCAAGACGTTTTTGGTGGTTTAAAAAATGTTCAATCGTTTGTAGATTATCCTGAAGACCCGTCCCTATGCGAAAATGGGTTTGTTGCCCGAATGGAGCTTGAGAACGGTACCACCGTGTTATTTAATGGATTAAGTAATATTGGTCAAAAAGAGCATATTTCCTTTAAGGTATATGGAGATAAAGGGACCGTTGAAATCACCAACTGGAGTGTATTACACACATCAGAGGGCGACCAAGCACCTGTTACTCATCCTCTACAAAGGGAAGACAAATTTGATTTAGTTGAAGAACTTGTTAAAGCTATTAATGGAGAAGAGGCACTTCTTGTGTCATTCCGTGAAGGTTATGAAGTTCAACGTGTATTAGAAAGCCTACTAGGTAACGCATAATGTTAAAAGGCCGACTCCATTTATTAAAAAATGAGTCGGCCTTTTAATATTATAATGATTGTTCTAACTCATACCAATAATGGCAAAGAGTTTCCATCCCTTTATCAAAGTTCTCTAAGTGGAAATGTTCGTTAGGCGCATGGAAATTCTCATCTGGAAGACCAAAGCCCATCAATACGACTGGGTTTCCTAAAATTTGATCGAAGGTTGCAACGATTGGAATAGATCCACCCCCACGTGTGTAGGAAGTTGGTACATTGTACACTTTTTCATACGCACGACCAGCTGCTTGAATAGCTGGATGGTCAAACGGAGTCACAAATGGTGCCCCTTTATCAAATAAGGAAACATTAACTGTTACTCCTGCTGGTGTATGGGCTTTTATATGCTCTTGTAAAAGAGCAGCAATTTCGTCGGGATCTTGATCTGGGACAAGACGGCAAGTAATTTTCGCATGTGCTTCAGATGGGATAACGGTTTTGATTCCTTCTCCTTGGAAACCACCATAAATACCATTAACTTCTAAAGTAGGACGTACCCATGTTCTTTCCAAAGTAGTGAAACCTTCTTCTCCGTACATTTCTGTTACTCCCAGCTGTTTGATAAAAGATTCATCTTTAATACCTAAAGCCTCATAGGCTTCCTTTTCAGCTTCAGAAAGTTCTTGAACCTTGTCATAAAAACCATCCACTGTAATCTGTCCATTTTTATTATGAAAAGAATTAACGATTTCAACTAGTGCATGAATAGGATTTTGAATGGTACCACCATATAAC
>DASQIV010000268.1:0-2464 GCA_035631415.1 Pseudoneobacillus sp.
ACAAACAAGATATTTTGGCAAAATTGGATCAAATACAAATGCATTATTGCCAAGATTGTTTTCTTCATAAGCAATTTAAATTGGAAAAGGGGCGTCGATATGCCCATCGCTTCTGTATCACCCAATGTACAGTTGGTGAAAAAATAAAGGATTTCGGAGAAAAATTATGTGAAAAGCAAAATGCCTAATCTCATGGAACTAGGGCTGAATTTTTTTCGAGAAAGTAAAAGGCTGGCAATAAATTGCCAGCCTTGAGCATTTTAATTTGGATTATAGCTTAACTACGTTAGCAGCTTGTGGTCCACGATTTCCATCAACGATTTCGAAAGAAACTTCTTGACCTTCTTCTAAAGATTTGAAGCCTTCGCCAGTAATAGCTGTGAAGTGTACGAATACATCGTCTCCGCCTTCAACTTCGATAAAACCAAAACCTTTTTCATTATTAAACCATTTTACTTTACCGTTTTGCATTACTCTTCCTCCTAAGCCTTTCAAGACACCAAATGGTGCTTAAGTTAAATATTATCATTTAATCCACTCTTATGAAAAATAGTTAAATGATGCTTTAAATATACAATAATGCCAGATTTCAGTCAATAAATGTACATTAAATATTTATAAAATTTCCAATTGTTGTTTTCTAATAAGTGGATAAATAAAACGATTTTTACTTCCATACATAACAATGGTTTTCCAACATATTCATTAATAAGGTTGTTTTCGAAAAAAAGGAAGTTCGATGATTGTACTAACCATTGATAAAGGGTGAGAATATGTATCGTTTTTCAATTGAAGGTGAAAATTGGATTTTAAGATTTTCTCCTCATATTTTTTTAGAACAAGATGAAAGGCGTGAAATTGTCAGTTTTCTCGTTCAGTTAGGTAAGGACCTTACCGGTTTTTCGCATGGTAGTGCTTTTTGCATCTTTTCTGAAAAAATAGGCTTGCTCGTCTTCGATGTAGAACGAATTCCGTCATTAATCCTAACCATTTCAAATGTAGTAGCGAAGGATAATTGGTATATACAAAAAGATTCACAGATAAAGCCCTATAAATAATGAAACCGTATGCTGCTCATTTGAGCAGTATTTTTTATTTTTTAAATGCAAATATGTTTGACAATTTTTGAATATATTCATATTATAAATTAAAAGTTGGTCGAGGGAAAAACATTAGAGCGGGGGAAATATAAATGGATGAGTCAAATAAAATAAGGTTATCTGATGGAAAAAAAGGTGAAACCATAAAAATTACAAACCTATTTATTGACGGCGTAATGCGTAGAAGGCTATTAGATTTAGGATTTGTTCCAGGAGCAACTGTTGAAGTTATTCGGAAAAGTCCACTTGGAGATCCAATCGCTTTCCGAGTAAGTCAAACGTTGATTGCTTTACGGAAAGAAGAGAGTTATAGAATTGAAGGAGAGTTGGTGCAATCATGAATAAGACTTATCGAATTGCATTAATGGGGAATCCAAATACCGGAAAAAGTACGCTTTTTAATGCACTAACAGGTTTAAGACAGCATACAGGAAACTGGGCAGGAAAGACAGTGGAATTAAAAGAAGGAACATTTGAATTTAAAAACAAAACATATAAAATGATTGATTTACCTGGAAGCTACTCACTCTACTCCAATTCACTTGATGAAGAGGTAGCGAGAAATTATTTATTATTTGAAAAGCCAGACTTGACTGTTGTGGTACTAGATGCGACAGCACTGGAACGAAATTTAAATCTAGCACTACAGGTTCTCGAAATCTCTAAAAATGTAATTATCTGTTTCAATCTAATGGATGAAGCAGAGAAAAATGGTATGAAAATTAATGCCCCATACTTTATGAGAAAGCTTGGTGTGCCTGTAGTCAAAATATCTGCACGTAATAAAACCGGAATACCGGCATTACTGGATACAATGGATCGAATTTTAGATGGAGTAATAGAGTGTCATCCAACTCCAATCATCTATGATTCTGAAACAGAGGCTAATATTCAGTACCTTGAAGAAAAACTTAAAAAAATCTTTCCGAATGATATTCCGACAAGATGGCTTGCTATCAGACTACTTGATGGAGACCACAGCTTGATAAAAGCGATTGAGGAAAAATACTTTAGCTTGGAGGTTCATTAACGATGGAAATCAATGTGAATCAACAGCAATTAGAATTTCGTGCCATCTTAGAAGAAGCTAACCAAATTAGTTCAGCCAATTTAAGAGACCGTATCGTGGAAAACTTGTTTAAAGAAAGTATTCAATTGACGAAGAGTGGTGTGCAATATACCAAAACAAAGCAGAATCAAGTAACGGATAAGCTTGATAGCATATTAACCTCTCCATTTATCGGGTTTCCGGTGATGATTGCATTGTTAGGATTAATTTTTTATATAACGATCGCAGGTGCAAATGTTCCATCTAGTATGATTGCTGATTTCTTTGTTTGGGTAGAGGGTTACTTAACGTCATT
>DASQIV010000269.1:0-2118 GCA_035631415.1 Pseudoneobacillus sp.
AAAACAATGGAGAAACAGGCCGAACTTCACTAAAGATATAGTAAAATAATAAAAGAATATTAGGACTATTTATCTATAAAGGAGGAAGCTTGCAATATATGTCTGGCCATTCGGAAAGTACTGACTTAACAATTATTTTTATAGGGAAATACCTTTCACCCTCAGAGATACATATTGAAAAACTTCCTACCTTGTATGATGTTTATTATCATACTTGTAAAAAATTTTCATTGAAAGAACAGCAAAATTTCTATCAATATAAAAATATATATGATAATGATATAATTTCTTTTTATTATGATGATGGAATGGATAAAAAGAGCGGCAAAATTTTCTTACATGAAAATAGTTTGCAAATCAAAATGGATCTACCTCCATCAACATTTTGCAATTATTTCTTGATTCAGAGAGGAAAAAAGGTTTCCTTTCTAACGTACCCACCCAATTGTAAAATCAAATTAGAATATATAGATACATCTATGATTTGTGCGGAGGAATTGTACGCACCGCTCACTTAAATGAAGAAAATCAAAACCAGCAAAGAATCGCTCCTTTTACAAAAGGGAGCGGTTTTTTTGTGGAATTGAATGAGGAGAAGCGTACGTTCCTATATGGGGACGTGGTTAGGTGCTTTACTAATGTGCAGCATTAACTCACCGGGGGTCTGACCCCCGGTGGATTAATGCGGTGAAGCGAACGAGGGCTACCTTGGCAATAGCCAGGGTAGCCCTACGGATTTTATGTTAGATACACTAGGTCACGGAGATCGTCGGTGGAGAGCTCGGTGATCCAGTTTTCACTTTGGATGACTTGGTCGTTTAGCATTTGTTTCTTTTCGAGCATGCTATCGATTTTTTCCTCTAACGTACCGGTGCTAATCAGCTTATGGACGTGAACGAAACGCTCTTGACCAATCCGATAGGCGCGGTCTGTTGCTTGATTTTCGACAGCCGGATTCCACCAACGGTCGTAATGAACAACATGATTGGCCGCCGTTAAATTCAACCCAGTTCCCCCTGCTTTTAAAGACAACAAAAACACAGGAAACTTACGACTTTGGAAACGCTCAATCATCTCATCCCGTTGTGCTTTCGGAACACTACCATTCAAAAATGGCACATCGAGTTTATATTTCTTCTTAAGTAGCTCGCGAATCATCTCGCCCATTTCGATATACTGAGTAAAAATAAGGCAGCTTTCCTCGCGCTCCAAAACATTTTCGATGATCTCGACAAGCTTCTCCATTTTCGCAGAACGATCCAAAATATCAGCAACTGGCTTTTCCTTCAAATACAATGCTGGATGATTACAAAGCTGCTTCAAACGACCTAACATTTGCAGAACCAGGCCTTTTCGTGCAATCCCTGATACACTTTCAATCTGAGCAAAAGTATCAGAAATCAATTGCTCATACAATGATGCTTGTTCCGCCGTTAACGGACAATATTCCTTTTGCTCCAGCTTATCTGGCAGATTCAAGGCAACCTCTTCATCGCGTTTCGTCCTACGTAACAAGAAAGGTCGGATCAATCCCTGCAACTCTTGTATCTTCGGCTTCTCATCATCTTTTTCAATCGGAATGATGAAGCGCTTCTGAAACTGACCAAGGCTGCCTAGATATCCATGATTGGTAAAATCAAAGATCGACCAAAGCTCGGCCAAGCGATTTTCCATAGGTGTCCCTGTCAACGCGATATGGTGCAGCCCCTTTAACTTCCTCACCGCGCGCGACTGTTTCGTTTGCGCATTTTTAATATTCTGTGCTTCGTCAATCGCAATGACACTCCATGTCAGTGACTCGAAATCACTTTCATCTAAATGAGTGAGCCCATAGGAAGTCAACACGACATCACTTGTCTCTGCTTTCGACTTGAACTCCTCTTCCTTCAAACGATTCGGGCCATAATGCAAATACACATTCAAGCTCGGTGCAAATCGTTCAAGTTCCTTTTGCCAGTTGCCAAGAACAGACGTCGGACAAACGATCAACGCAGGCCCCGCCTTAACCTCCTGCTCTTTTACCGACAACAAATAGGAAATCAACTGAATCGTTTTCCCTAGCCCCATATCGTCGGCTAGCACAGCGCCAAATCCATATTTTCGTAAAAATAACAGCCA
>DASQIV010000270.1:0-4386 GCA_035631415.1 Pseudoneobacillus sp.
ATATGGTTATTTATAAAAAACTTTTTCAATATTGTATTTTGCATGAAGAGTATTTATGATATATGTTTCATATATCTCTCTTTCCATTGGATTTTCCACGTGAATAACAGCAATTTTGTAAACTTCATCTCGATAGTTTCGGATAGGGGATACACTGTCCTCGAAATGGCGTTTTACCCTTGGTCTTAATTTTCTTGCTTTGCCAACAAATAATAAATCATCGTCAGCGTTAAAAAACATGATAATTCCACCTTTATCCCTAGAGATACGGTGATAATCTGTGAAACCATATTCACTGCTTAATACAGATTCTACTTTTTCTCCTAATTGTTTCTTTTTTGTTAAAACAACATCTGGAGTAGGTATTTCAATTTTAATCACAAAAATCACTTCCTATTCTTTCTAAAAAAGTTCATCTATTTCCTATGTTTTCAAACCTTTAGTATAGCCCGACATCATAAGATATAAATCATACCATACTTCAGACAAAATAATCTATTTGATATAGGAAAATATTCAGGTAGTATTAGTCTTTTCCAATGTTAAGGGTTTTCAATACTTCCCCCATCGTTTTAATACCTTTAATTATGTTTTTTTCGCTTAAATGCGAAAAGCCGAAGATAACTGTTGGTTTGGGTGTAATCGTCGAGAAATAAAAATCTGCAGATTGCCACGATACACCACGTTTCAAACATTCTTCTTTAAAAAGTAGGTAATCATCTAATGAGTATTTCCAGTTTCCAAATAAGTGTAGACCGGCACTTGTATCAATCCATTCAAAGGCACTAAGTTTGTATTTCAATATGGAGTCTTGAAACACTTGGTATTTTTGTGAGTAATTTCGTTTCATTCTTCTTAGATGACGTTCAAGTTTTCCTGTTTTTATAAAAATAGCAGCCGCCATTTGTTCAATAACAGAAGTCGTATATTCTCCATACAAATTACGAGCTTGTAAAAATGTTGGGATTAGATCCTGTGGAAGTATAGCGTACCCAATTCTTAGAGCAGGAAGAATATTTTTGGCAAAGGTTCCTAAATAAACTACACGGTCTTCAAAGTCTAATACCTTTAATGGTTCAATAGGTCTTCCTTTTCTTTGAAATTCACTATCATAATCATCTTCTATAATGATAGCATTTCGTTTTTTCGCCCATTGAAGTAGCTTTAATCGTTCCTCCATTTTCATCACACGGCCGGTAGGAAACTGATGACTTGGGGTTACATAGATTAAACGACTATCCCAATCACATACTTTTAATCCATCGGGTTGAACAGGAGCATGAATTAATTTGGCACCTGCTGTAATAAAGTTTGCTTGAATAGATTGAAAGGAGGGGTCCTCTACAACCACTTGATCACCGTGGTCAATTAATAGATGTGAAAGTATTCCAATTCCTTGCATGACACCATTAATAATAACGATGTTTTTCGGACTTACATCCATTCCCCGAGTTCGTTGGAGTAATGCAGCAATAGCTTCTCTAAGTGGTAGGAGTCCTTGTACATCGTAATCCACATTATCTGTTAAAAAATGAAGGTCTCTAGTCGCTTGGTAAAGAGTTTTTTTCCAATCTTCTAAAGGAAACTGGTCCAAACTTGGTGAAAATCCGGCACCATTAAAATTAATGGTTCCTTTTTTCTGTATCGACTGTTCTTTCGTTGGAATTCTCTTAGCCCATTCAGATATTTGAATACTTTTATTTGACCGTTCCATTAATCTTAGCTTCTTTGGAGAATAAGCCACAAAAGTCCCACTTCCTTCTAAAGTGGAAACATACCCATCTGCATAAAGCATTTCATACACTTGTTTAATGGTATTTCGATTTACCCTATACCTAGTAGCCATTTCCCGACTAGAAGGTAATCGAGTACCTACTTCAACTCTTCCTTCTAAGATGATTTCCTTAAGGAAATGATAAATTGCTTGATATTTATAACTGTATTGTTTGTTATCTAAATCTAATGTGTAAAAAAGATCCATTGTCACACCATCTCTTTATGTTAAAAAATTGGACTAGTTAAATTATACCAAATTGGGTCTTTTTTGGTATCCAAAAATTATATACACTTTGATAGAAAATAACAAATAGATAGGGGAAAACAAAAATGAAAATCTATGTATTAATCTATGATGAATATGCTCATTTCGAAGCGGATTTAGTTGGTTGGCTGAAAGGACGTTCTGATGAAATCGTAACAGTTTCATTAGGTCAAGATGACGTTAAAAGTGCTGAAGGCTTTATCATGAAACCGCATGTTAAGATTGACCAAGTAGATGTTAATGAAATTGATGTCATGATTGTTCCTGGAGGAAATGCACCGTCTATTCTTGGAAATGAAAAATTACAGCATTTATTACAACAATTGAATGATCAAAATAAAATAATCGGTGCCATTTGCTATGGTCCACTATTATTAGCAGATGCAGGTATTTTAAAAGATAAAGAGTTTACAACTTCTGTTACGTCTGATTTAGAGTTATTTGATGCTTTTAATAGAGATAAATTCGTAAATGAAGGTGTAGTAGTTGACGGAAATATCGTGACTGCGAAAGGTGAGGATTATGTGGATTTTGCATTAACCATTTGTAGAATGGCATCGATTTCTAATGAAAATGCATTAGGTTATTGGGCGAATTTTTTCAGAAGTAAAAAGGAAATGGTGAGACAAGGATAATGAAAAAAGTAGGAATTATTGGGATAGGTGCATTAGGAGAAAGTATGGTGGATGTATTCACCACATCCTCTAGTTAACTATTATACGATGTTCAAGTCGTACTAGAATTTCTACGAAACTCGACTGACTCATGAGTGAATAAATGTATGCAAATAGTCAAGTAAACGAAAAGGATACATACCTAAACAAATGACATGTATCCCTTTTTTTATTAAAATAGCTGACTATTCCTTAGGACCGATCATTTCCTCAGGTCTTACGTATGCATCAAATTCTTGTTCAGTTAAGATACCTAATTGAATAGCAGATTCTTTTAATGATAGGCTATTTTTATGGGCATGTTTAGCAATTGCTGCTGCTTTTTCGTAACCGATATGTGGGTTTAGAGCCGTGACGAGCATCAGGGATTCTTTTAAATATTTAGTGATGGTACGTACATTTGCTTGTATACCTACTGCACAATGATCATTAAAGGACTGTATACCATCCGAAAGTAATCGAACTGACTGTAAGAAATTATAAATGATAACTGGCTTAAATACATTCAATTCAAAATTCCCCTGGCTAGCGGCGAATCCAATAGTAGCATCGTTACCCATTACTTGTACAGCAATCATTGTTAAGGCTTCACTTTGGGTCGGATTAACTTTTCCCGGCATGATCGAGCTTCCAGGTTCATTTTCTGGAATGGTGATTTCACCAATCCCACAACGAGGTCCACTTGCTAACCATCTAACATCATTTGCGACCTTCATAAGGTCTGCGGATAATGCTTTTAATGCTCCATGGGCAAACACAGTCTCATCATGACTAGTTAAAGCATGAAATTTATTTGTAGATGACGAGAAAGGAAGTTTTGTAAATCGAGCTATTTCCTCTGCTACCATTTCACCGAATTTAGGATGGGAATTCAAGCCTGTTCCAACTGCCGTACCTCCGATTGCCAATGACTGCATTTTTTCAATGGATTCTTGAATCATTTCTTTGGAACGTTCTAACATATGTACCCAACCGCTAATTTCTTGACCCAATGTTAAGGGAGTAGCATCTTGAAGATGGGTTCTGCCAATTTTTACGATCTGGGAGAATTCTTTTTCTTTCAATTTTAAAGTGGAATGTAATTTCTCTAATTCAGGAATTAAGGTTTCAGAAACACTCTTTACACCAGCAATATGCATGGCCGTCGGAAAGGTATCATTGGAGCTTTGACTCATATTCACATCATCATTGGGATGGATTTTTTCCTCTAACCCATTTTCCTTAAGCCATATGTTACCACGATGGGCTATTACTTCATTGACGTTCATATTACTTTGAGTTCCGCTTCCAGTTTGCCAAACAACTAAAGGAAAATGCTCATCAAGTCTACCTTCTAGGATTTCCTCACATGCAAAAAGGATGGCTTTTACCTTATTTGAATTTAATTTTCCTAGTTTTTCATTAACTATCGCTGCACTTCGTTTTAAAATGGCAAAAGCATAGATGACTTCCTTCGGCATATGTTCGATGCCTATTTTAAAATTTTCTTTACTTCGCTGAGTTTGGGCACCCCAATATTTATCTGTAGGTACTTTTATTTCACCCATTGTATCTTTTTCAATCCGAAAATTCATTTTTTTCACCTCATTATTAATTTTATAAAATGAAGCCTAATTTATAATATGGTTGGAGACATTATAGACTATTCTCGTTTTTTGAAAAAAAATACTG
>DASQIV010000271.1:0-3497 GCA_035631415.1 Pseudoneobacillus sp.
AAAAAGCCTAACTAATCTTCATCCTAGTCTAGCTCTTCCGTTCTATCACTCCAGCCACTCAGCTCAGATAAAAAGCTAATCTTAGGCCCAGCTGATTGTTGGAATAATCGATCTTCTAGCCCTTTAAAGAATTCACCAAAAGTAGTTGCCTTCACGGTTTGAGAGGCTTTAATTTCAATACGATTATTTTTTATGAATAACTGAGATTCCTCTAAGTTCCCATTATTGTCCAATATGGTTTCTCTAGCAACATCCTTCATTTCAGGCAAAATTTGATACGACATTTCTAGTTCCATTTGTTCTTTTAGCTTTTTTCCAGTTGGCTTTTGCAGCTCTTCGACAAGAATTTGGTCAATTGCTTCAATATGCAATTCTTTCTCACTAAAATGAGCATAAGAGGAGTTTGTTCGCAGATCCATTTCCCGTTCTTCTACTTTCTCCTCGATACTTTTATTGACTGGTAAACCCGGGGTTTCAGGTAATACCGGTATCTCTTTATAATCTTTAAACTTTTCCCAAAGACTTTCGTAAAGAATGGAAGTAACGGCTAGGCTAGCTTGTTGTGCCGTTGTATTTGATTGCTCTTTTACAGCGAGCACCTTGGTCAAATTCACAACAAAAATAAACATAACCATCATAATACTTAGCATTCCAAGGGTAAACAACATCGTGTTTCCTTTTTGATTTAGGAATCTCGTCATTGTATCACCCGTCCACTTGCTTGAGAGGATACGGAAAAGCTTGGTGTTTTTCCACCGAATAGTTTTTTAGGTAAAAAGATTAGTTGAATCTCGGCATTCACCTCTGTGGTAAACTGGGGATCTGGATTCGCATCGTCAATAGGTGCACTCTGAAATACTAAATATCCACTTCCAGCCGATACCATCTTTTGTGCTGCTATAATCGCCTCGGCTGAATCCTTTGTCACAGAATATACTTTTGCCGCCTCATTTGCTGCAGACTGAACAATCACAAAGCCATGAATACTAACAATCATTTGCCACATGATGATTAATACCATAAATACCAACGGTACCATTCCCAAGAACTCAATGGTTGCTGAACCTTTTTCATCTAACGGAACTTTTCCTCTATTTATCATATTAAAGCTCCTTTAACTTCCGATCGAGACATCTAATTGTTTAGTGAGTTGATTTTGCTCTTTCCACAAAATAAAATAATACGTGACCCAAATGCTTAAAAAAGGAAAAATTAATAGATTTAAAAACATTTGAATGACTATTTGCGCTAGTAATGAGTTTGTTATGGAATAAATAATATACATTCCTATCCACCCAATTATGACCTCCACTATACTGATGAAAAGGATCATGATTAGTAATGGGAAGAACTTCTTTTTGGCAAAGTGAAACGAAGTCTTCCATGATTTCCATACTGATTTATTCTCTACTATCGCTTCATGTGGTGTAGTAAAAAAGAAGGTCATGAAGATTAGTCCTGGGATAATAAATAATAATGTGCCTATCGCAATCAGGAAGGAATAGATTGCGGCAAAAACAAATACAGAGAAAGCGGTAGTAATAAAAACGTAATAGATCGTTTTAAATTGGTATTCTCCCGTCTCTGAATACGATTTTACTAGCTGAATAAATGGTATTTGGGCCACCATAAGGATTAAGAATGTTAGAAAAATATAATAAAAATCTGCCAGTGCAGAAGTGAAATCATTAAACACAAAAAAATAAACGACATTATTAATTAACCAATTAACCACTATTAGTGGCAATACAATCGTAAGAGAGAGCAGAAAAACCCCCTCAAACTTCCCAGTATATAATCGAAAGGCATCTTTAAAAGATTGAGTCATTTACCTCTCCCCTGTACGGATTGATTTCTAACTCTTCTAAGAATGAAGTCTTCATCTAAAATCTCGTGAATATATTTTTCAAATTGATAAATTGTTTTTTCGATAAATCTCTCTTTAGATATTCCTTCTAATTCTTTTGGATCACCAAATGATCTCATGGAATTCTGTAGTTTAAGTTCTAGCTTTGGATCTAACATAAGAAGTGTTTTATCATATAGCTCTTTTAGTAAAGGTTCCTGGTTAAGTGACTCTTTAGACATGAATTCCTTCATTATTTTACAAGAGGAATTGACTTTTTCTTGTTCTTTCCCTTGTGAATACATATAGTAGGAAGCTTCCCCTAGGTATTGGCGAAGAAGCATTAAATCTTCAAATGTAAAGGTATTCGTTCCCTTGATCTGACTTAGCTTATTTTGAAAAGAATTGCTAATTTCTCTTACCCTTTTTAAATGGTCTTGAAAATAAGTTATATGGTTAATAATCGAGTTCATTTCTTTGACTATTGGTTGAAATGAAGGATATTCTATCTTCACTCTTTCTAAAAGCTCTTGATAATTTAG
The DNA here is from genome assembly GCA_035631415.1 of Pseudoneobacillus sp. Lineage (GTDB taxonomy): Bacteria > Bacillota > Bacilli > Bacillales > Cytobacillaceae > Pseudoneobacillus. The sequence continues at coordinate 2,389 of DASQIV010000271.1, forward strand.
AAAACTATCTGAAAAGTCTCTAGAAGCAAAATCCTGATACTTGTCTAATGGACCTTTCATATATTCCTGCATGACGAGAAAATGATAAAATATTTCCTTCACTTCATCATAGCTGATGGCTAGTGGTGTATATAAATAACTGCCATATAGCTTATTGGTTAGCCGATAAAAATGAATCATTTTGTACCTTTGCCCTTTATGTTGGTACTCATAAGGGAAGACATCATATCTTTCTAATAATTTTTTATGTTGTTCAGCTAAATTAGTTAAACTTTGATGTTCCATCCCTTATGACCTCCATGTTTTATAGGAATTTATTCTTTATGAAAACCAACCCTTTACCGTTGACCAAGCCTTCTTTGCTCGATCTCCAATCGCTTTTGCCGTGTTCTTTATCGTTCTAATTGGATGCGTGACAGCTTCTTTAATCGTTCGCCAATGCTTCACAATGGTTCCACCAGCCCAAAGGATTGCTCCCCCAGCTATTAAAGCACCGCCTATAACTTGACCTCCTGGAAATGCGGCCACACCAGCACCAACATTCATTAAGAATTCTCCTGAGCTTTGAGCTAAACTAGAACCTGCTTGAATCCTTTCCTGCTTGCTGTCAGCATTCCAAAGGTTTTTTATATTGTTTACAGAATCAATAGCTGAAAAGCCTGCACCTATTGCAGCTGATACTACATTAAATTTACCAAGCGGTGTTAATGCTTTAAATTTCCCTACCGTGCCCGAACCAAATTGGGTGACTCCCGCTGCCATCTGGGATAAATTTGTTGCTCTTATTTTATTTATAACCTGACTCGGATTTGAAAGAAAGGTGGCAAACTTCGGACCTGAAACTTGTAAAAAGTCTTTCGCATGCTGAAGGTTTTGGCTGAATTTTTGATAATTCTGCCCTATATCTATTGCATCGGATCCCACTTCTAATAAAGCGATATCTTTTGCTGAAAATTTATAAGTAGATTTTAGTAATTCAAAATAGAATTGCTTTGACTTGGGGTTCCAATTCTTTAAGTCAGAGAAGTTTATTTGTTGCGTATTCATCAATGTAAGCGTGCCTAAACCTACATCCTTTAGTCCAAACTTCGTCCAATCATACCAGCTGT
>DASQIV010000272.1:0-3624 GCA_035631415.1 Pseudoneobacillus sp.
TTAATGTAGTACAGATTATGTTCATGAATAATACTCCTTAGAAAACAATGATAGAGTGAATCAACATTCTATTTTACTTTATTCTTGTCAAAAAAGATATAAGAAAAACTAGGTAACAGGAAAAGATTATGAAAGTTACAAAACTTCTCATTAAAGTTGTAAACGAAATGTAATATTAATTTTCTAAAAATAGACAGGTTTTGACGGAGATTAATGGTATATATAGTTAAAAAAGTTTTTCTGTAAGGAGAGGGAAGTAATGAAAGTATCTCTTTTCGCCACATGCTTAGTTGACTTATTTCAAAGTAATATCGGTATAGCAACAGTAGAATTACTAGAAAGACTAGGCTGCGAGATTGATTTTCCTGCGTCGCAAATATGTTGTGGTCAACCTGCCTTTAATAGCGGATATACAAAAGAGACAAAAGAAGCCATGAAACGGACGATTGAATCCTTTTCAAATGCTGAGTATGTTGTATCTCCTTCTGGTTCATGTGCCTATATGCTGAAAGAATATCCACATATTTTTAAAGGGGATAGAGTTTGGGAACCTCTTGCTAAACAATTAGCTAACAAAACATACGAATTGACTCAGTTTATCGTTGAAGTATTAAAAATAGAGGATGTTGGTGCAACCTTTACTGGTAAAGTAACTTATCATACTTCCTGTCATATGACAAGATTATTAGGTGTGGTGGAAGCACCCATGATTCTTTTGAAAAATGTAAGAGGTATAACGTTTACTGAGTTACCTGGCAAAGAGAATTGTTGCGGTTTTGGAGGAACATTTTCTGTAAAGATGGCTCAAATTTCAGAACAGATGGTGGATGAAAAAGTACTCCATATTGAAGAAACAGAGGCTGAGTATGTCATTGGTGCCGATGCAGGCTGCTTAATGAATATAGGAGGGCGTATTGGAAGGAAAGGAAAACCAATCAAAGTGCTGCATATAGCTGAAGTTTTAAATAATTGTTAAATAAATTATGAACGGAGGTATGAAGGTGGCAATGAAAACAAGCTCTGCTGATTTTAACAATCGTGTTCAAGACGGGATAAGTAATACGTTTATGCGTAGTGCTGTTTCAGAGGCACAGGACCGACTAAAAACAAGAAGATTAGATGCAGCCGAAGAATTGGGTAACTGGGAAGAATGGCGTTCACATGGAGAAGAGATTCGGCAACATGTATTGGAGAATCTGGACTACTATTTACATCAGTTAAGTGAAAATGTAGCCCGTCGTGGCGGACATGTTTTCTTCGCTGAAACAAAGGAAGACGCTACTAATTATATCCGCGATGTTATTCAGAAAAAAGATGGAAAAAAAGTAGTCAAGTCCAAGTCGATGGTTACCGAAGAAATTAACTTAAATGCAGTATTAGAAGAATCGGGTTGTGAAGTAATTGAAACGGACTTAGGAGAATACATTCTACAGGTGGATGACAATGAACCTCCATCACATATCATTGCTCCTGCACTTCATAAAAATAAAGAACAAATACGAGATGTCTTTGTCAAAAAACTTGATTATAAAAAATCAGAGAAACCAGAAGAATTAGCATGGCATGCGAGGGAATTATTACGACAGGAATACTTAAGTGCGGATATTGGCATAACCGGCTGTAACTTTGCCATCGCAGAAACAGGTTCGATTACACTTGTCACGAATGAAGGCAATGCAGACCTTGTTACGGCATTACCGAAAACGCAAATAACGGTAATGGGGATGGAAAGAATTGTACCAACATTTGAAGAAATGGAAGTACTTGTTAGTTTATTAACAAGAAGTGCGGTCGGACAAAAATTAACAAGCTATATTACCGTACTTACTGGCCCACGAGAGGAGGGGGAAGTAGATGGTCCAGAAGAATTTCATCTTGTCATTGTCGATAATGGACGCTCTAAAATCTTGGGGAGTGAATTCCAGTCCGTACTTCAGTGTATACGCTGTGCAGCGTGTGTAAATGTTTGTCCGGTATATCGTCATGTTGGAGGACATTCTTATGGTTCTATCTATTCTGGACCAATTGGTGCCGTACTTTCTCCATTATTAGGTGGATATGAAGAATATAAGGAACTTCCATACGCTTCGACTTTATGTGGTGCTTGTACTGATGCGTGCCCAGTTAAAATTCCACTTCATCAGCTCCTACATAAACATCGGGAAAAGATTGTTGAAAAAGAAGGTCATGCGCCTATTTCAGAAAAATTAATGATGAAAGCTTTTGGATTAGGTGCATCATCTTCCATCATATATAACTTAGGCACTAAAATGGCTCCTGCTGCTATGAATCCATTTAAATTAGGAGATAAAATTTCAACTGGTCCTGGTCCCTTAAAGGCTTGGACAGAAACTCGAGACTTTCCTGTACCTGAAAAGGAACGATTCCGTGATTGGTTTAAAAATCGAAAAAAAGGTGGTGAACTATCATGATGGAAGGTAAGATTACTAATCGTGAAGTCTTTCTAAAAAACTTGGCAGGAAATTTAGGTAGGGAAGTTAGAAACACTTTAATGGAAAAACCAAAATGGGAGTTCCAACCACAATATCAAGTATTAAAAAAATGCACAACCGATCAATTATTAAATGTTTTAAAGAAACAATGTTCAAAGATTCATACAGAACTTATCATAAGCAGTGTCACTAATCTATCACGTACTTTAAGTGAGATAGTTAACAAAAATGGTGGAGGACCAATTGTTTATAGCAAAGATAGTAGGTTTAATGAATACGGATTGAATCCTTTGTTAAAAAATGATTTTCTGAAACAAGGCATGGAGGTCCATGAATGGGATCATTATCAAGGTGAAAAAAATATTGCTAAAGCTGAAAAAGCAAATATTGGCTTGACCATTAGTGATATTACTCTTGCTGAATCTGGGACCGTGGTTCTATTAAATAATCAGGATCAAGGCAGAGTCATTCATTTTTTACCAACTAATTATATTTGTCTTGTTCCGAAAAGTACGATAGTTCCCCGTATGACTCAAGCTGCTGTCATATTGAAAGAAAATATGGTTCCCTCATGTGTAAACTTTATTACAGGACCTAGTAATTCAGCGGATATCGAGATGAATTTAGTGGTTGGAGTACATGGCCCTGTTCGTGCTACATATATTGTTATTGAAGATCGATAAAAAATGCCCCGAAAGGAAATTTTCGGGGCATTTTTTTATTGGGTTTTCCATTTTGGAATTTTTAATACAAATAATGGCTTCACTATATTTGTTAACCACTTGTTCGACAATATAAATGTTAATCCTAAAGATAAAACAGCCAATCCAATTATTAAACCTGGTTTATGAATATAAGATTCTGTTGTCAAAACTCTGAATAGTTTAACAAAAAAACCATGCAATAAATAAACATAAAGGGTATTTCGTCCAATATTTGAAAACATGAATTTCCTTTTCGGAACAAATGAAAAGAAGCTTAAAACCATGATGAAACTAATAATGTAGACACCAAGTCGTTTGAGCGCTGCTAATACATAATCCCTTTCTAGTGCTTCATACGGCTTTGAACCTAATAGCCACTTTTCATTCAACTCAGGATAAAAATAGAAGGTCGTAAAAACAATCAATATCAAAATAAATGATATTGTTTTATATTTGGGCCTTACTAA
>DASQIV010000273.1:0-2988 GCA_035631415.1 Pseudoneobacillus sp.
AATGTATTATTGTTCCCCAATAAAGCTCCAGCTAGAATAACGGCAGCAATGACAACCCATTGTGTGGATGTCCAGATACCCATAGCTACTAAAAGTAAGGCAAATAGGGTTAACATTGCAGCCATTGATTTAATGGTTCCAAACCATTTTTGTAGTTTTGGAGCCATGAAGACAGAAGTAATGGCTAATAATATACCCCAGCCAAGAAAAACAAATCCTAGTCCATGCTCATCCAACCCCATTACAAAAGGAGCGTAAGCCAACAAGGTAAAGAAACCAAAATTATAAAGGGCAGCTGTAATCCCAAATACTAATAATGAGCGATGTTTCAATGCACGAAATGGATCGCCTAAGGATGTTTTTGCTTTTACCGGGCTTTTACCAGCAGCGCTCGGCATCAAGATGAAAAGGCCAATGAATGCAACAACCATTAAAGTGGCAACGCCAAGAAATGGACCTCTCCATGACATCGCACCTAGCCAGCCCCCTAATAATGGTCCTACTGAAATTCCAAGACCGATGGCTGCTTCATATAAAATAATCGCCTTTGCGGTTCCGCTATTTGAAAGAGATACAATTGCCGCTAATGAAGTTGCAACAAACAAGGCATTTCCTAATCCCCAACCGCCTCTTAATCCTACAAGAGTCCAAATACCGTTTGATGCTCCGCCTAGTCCTGCGAATAAAGCAATTAATACAATTCCAGTAAGTAGCGTCCACTTAATACCTAACCGAGACGAAATGACCCCTGTGATCAACATTGCTACTGCCATAACAGCATTATAACTAGTAAAAAGCAAGGTTACTTCACTATGTGAAGCATGTAATTTTTCAGCAATCGCTGGTAATATAGGGTCAACTAAACCGATACCCATAAATGCAATAATACAAGCAAAAAAGACTGCCCATACAGCCTTTGGCTGACTTAAAAGACTCGTTTTTTCACTCTCCATTGAAGTCATACTTGTCGCAGACACTGATTTTGATGTTGATGTCATTCTTACTTCTCCTTTACCCCTTTGTTTTTAAAAAAATTTATAGGATCGTCTTAAAAGAATGTCTAATGACATCTCCACGGCTTATAATTCCAGCCAAGATTCCATTACGCTCAACAGGTAATTTTTTTATTTGCTTTTTTCCTAAAATGGAGGCAATGCTCTCCATTTCCTCATTCCATGGAACGGTAAAAATTTTCCTTTTAGCAATTTGAAGAACATTTAAATCAAGGAGTTTACGTACCCTTTCTTCAAAATCATCTTCATCGCCATTTATGACGAATGTATAGTAAAAGGCGTCAACCACTCGATCCTCATGTTTACCAATATATCGTAAAATGTCTCCATCACTGATGAACCCTACAATTTCATTTCTGTCATTAACTACTGGAAGACCACTAATGCGGTGCTCAATAAATTTTTCAATAACAGATTGTACGGTATCTTGCTCCTTCACTTTTATTACTTGGGTATTCATGATTTCAAGAGCTTTCATATTTTCCATCCTCCAGGCTTAAATTAAAATCCCAAAATCTATACCAAATATAGTGCCTTAGATTTGTAAAATTAACATTTTAATTGTACCATACAACTATTTAATTGTATAATACAATTAAAATTCAAAATATCAATCCATATTTGACAAAATTTAGTGTTACGTTATCATAATTTAGAAGAACTTGTTGGGGTGGTAATATATGAATGAACAGTTATTAGAAACGGTAGAACTTGAAATGGCGGTCTTTGTTCGCCGGCTCACGTCTATTTCATCTGTTAAAAAACTAGGCAAGTTAGATCGGTCTGCCTATCTTTTATTACACCACTTATATACAAAAGGTTCATCTGGTGTGAAAGCATTAGCAGATGAATTTACTTTAGACATTTCAACCGTAAGTAGACAAGCATCCTCCCTTGAGCAAAAGGGATATTTAGATAAAGTTTCAGACCCATCAGATGGTAGAGCCTTTTTCTATCAAATCACAGACTTCGGTGTACAGGAATTGATTGAATACAAACAAGCACGGTTAAATAGATTTTCCGAATTATTAATCGACTGGTCTGATGAGGAAGGTGAGCAGTTTGGGCATCTCCTGAAAAAATTTAATCTAGCGTTAATTGAAAAATAAGTTGTTCAATTAACAGAATATAAAAAGAGGGTATCCTAAAATTGGAGACACCCTCTTTTATCATTTATTCTCTTGTGTTTGTTTATAAAAATGGCACCAATAGCTATTTAGTTATGCTGCACTCTTTTAGAATTCCCAGTAAACTTACCTACAACAATAACAAAAATAGCTAAAATAATAGGAAGTATCGTATGCAAAGTAGGACTTAGCTCTTCAAAGAAATGACCAATTGCTTTATCGCTCATAATCATTTCGCCAGCTGTATACCCTAATAATCCCGCACCAAGTATAACAATAATTGGGAATTTCCCCATAATAGCCATTAATAGCTGACTACCCCAAATAATCAGTGGGATACTAATAGCTAAACCTATTAAGATTAATAGCATATTCCCATTAGCTGCTCCTGCAACAGCAACAACATTATCTAAGCTCATAATCAGGTCGGCAAAGATAATGGTTTTAATTGCTCCCATTAAGTTAGAGCTCGCTTCCACATTTTCTTCATCTTCACCTTTTAATAATTTAATGGCAATCCATAACAGTAACAATCCACCAATAAAATTCAAAAATGGAATTTGCAATAAATAGACTGCAACAAAAGTAAGAGCTACACGTAGAGCAATGGCTCCAAAGCTTCCTAAAAAGACCGCTTTCTTTTGATACTTTGCATCTAAATTACGACATGCAAGGGCAATAACAACGGCATTATCCCCGCTAAGTACAATATTTATTAGAATTATTTCTAGTAATCCTAATAGAAATTCATTATCCAATGTATGTATCCCCCTCTTAAAACTAGTAGCAGTATATATCATTTAATATAACCATTTTCTGCAATGAAGTAAATAAATTGAAAAGTTTTT
>DASQIV010000274.1:0-5140 GCA_035631415.1 Pseudoneobacillus sp.
CTATTCGTGGTGATCAACGAAGTGAACCAGCCGTTATTAAAATCGAAATTCCTGACCCGTTGAACCTTGAAGATGAAGATCCAGGCAATCCAGATGATCAAAATGGTGATATTGAAGATGATACGGATACTAACACAGGCGAAAACGGAAATGCCGAAGACGTCAACACGGACAATGAAGAAGACAATTCTAATGGAATTACTAACGGTAATGAATAAGTAAGAAACAAAAAATGACTAAGCATTAATGCTTAGTCATTTTTTGTATGGCTATCTTTTTATTATATTGTTTTTCTTGTTCATTCATTAGTTCTGATAATTGGATAAAAGAATGATAAAGACTGGGTTTATTTTTAATAAAAGTTAAACGTTCCGTTATATTTACAGGTTTCCAATTAAACCCTAAAATGCTTTCTTGCTGATTGATTAGTTCCCTATCATTACATAAAAAGAGAAACTGTTCAAAAATATTAATCCCCTTCACCATTGGGGTTAGCGCATTTTTATTATCTCTATTTTTGAATTGAATGCTTATTTCCTCTTTTACTTCATTCCACTCTTCTAATAACAAAAAGATACGGTTATCAGACTTATTCAAGTTCAAGTCAATTCCTCACTTTCATCCGCTTCTTACCTTCACGGCATAAATCTAACAGAGGACAAGTTGTACATTGAGGATTTTGAGCCTTACAATGATATCTCCCAAAAAATATCATGCGATGATGGGTCACAGACCATTCATCTTCAGGAACTTTTTTCATTAATGTCTTCTCAACTTCAAGCACCGTATCCTTCCAACGGCAAAAGCCTAAACGTTTACTAACTCTCTCAACGTGAGTATCAACAGCTATGGCTGGTACACCAAAGGCAACTGACATAACCACATTAGCCGTTTTCCTTCCTACCCCAGGAAGTTTTTGAAGTTCGTCTCGGTCTTGTGGAATAATTCCATTGTATTCATCGAGTAATAATTGACACAACTTTTGTATATTTTTTGCTTTGTTACGAAATAATCCGATTGAACGTATATCATTTTGTAATTCTTCCAATGAAACACTTAGATAATCTTCAGGAGTTTTATATTTTTGAAAGAGTTTTACCGTTACTTTATTTACTAAGGCATCTGTACATTGTGCGGATAAAGCAACTGCAATAACGAGTTCAAATGGATTAGAATGTATTAGCTCACAATGTGCATCAGGAAACATTTCACCCATCTGGTCTAAGCAATATCTAATTTCTTGTTTATTTAGCATATATTTATACCTTCTTTTATTGTTCTAACCAATTATAAATAGGCACTGATTGGGAAGTTGTTTTTTGCTCAGTAGTGGTTTGACGTGTTTTTTGGCGAAACTTTATTCCGTAATTTTTCGCCTGCTACACTGTTTTAATCCCGTTCTTTTTCCATTCAAATAGTATTTTATCGATATATCGGAAATTAAGCTTTCCTGAAATAACTGCCTCTTTTAGAGCTGCTTTAATAATGATGGTATCATGGTGATCATCATCTAACCACATTCCTAATGTTTCACATTCAAATGGAGAAAGGGGACGACCAAATTCTTGTTCAAAACAAGTATATAAATCACTTTCAGATGAAACCCTGATGGAAGATTCTTCTGCTTTTTTTATCCTTAGGAAATAGTCAATTAGTTTCTCCCAAAGCGGTTCAAGCGAATATTTTTCATAACGAATACCTTCAGAACTATATTCATCAGTAATATTAATAAATCCCTTTTGAACGAGTGATCTTAGCATATTTGCACATACGTCTGTGGAAATAGTCATTCGAGAAGATAATTCTTCTGGAGTAGGAAAATCATTTCCTTTATTTTGGAAAGTGATGATTTGAAGTATTAAAACTAATTCTGATTCGTTTAGTTTTAATTGTTTAAAATGTGATATTAGAAATGTAGTAATACATATATTTCCTTCATTGGCCCAAGCTAAAATATTTATTTTTTCCATTGAAGACACCTCCATAAGAGTATAACATGAATAGCTCTTGCTGAGTATGGAATCTGATTGGACATGTCACCAACAATTACAAGTAAAATAAAATGAAAAGTCGGGATCGACTTTTCATTTTATTTTTTCTATTAAATTAAGGATATAACGGTTTAATAAGCGTGGGAATGGAATCGTTTCACCTAACTCTTGTGTTACAGATTTTGCTAATTGGAATATTTCTTCTTGTTTATAAAATTATCTATTCTTTGGATTGCACTCTCTAAAGCATCCAACGATGTAGCATAGGAAATTCGAATATTATCTGGTGCACCAAAACCAGAACCAGGTATTACAGCAACCATTGCATCAGCAAGAAGCCCTACTACAAACTCATCAACTGAGTCATAACCTGTCATTTTAGCCGCTTTCTTTACGTTTGGAAATAAATAGAAAGCTCCCTGTGGTTTCAAACATGTGACACCTTCAATTGAAACCAATTTTTCAAATATAGTATTTAATCGAAACTCAAAAGCTAATCGCATTTCCTCAACAGGTTGTTGTGATCCTGTATAGGCAGCAATTGTTCCATATTGAGCCGTAGTGGTAGGATTCGAGGTACTATGGCTTGCAAGATTTGTCATAGCTGTAATAATTTCATTATTCCCTGCTGCATACCCTATTCTCCAGCCAGTCATGGAGTGAGATTTAGACACACCGTTAATAACAATTGTTTGTTCCTTTAGTTCTGGTGATAGTTGAGCAATCGAAACATGTTCGTTGTTACCGTAGATAAGTTTTTCATAAATTTCATCGGATACGATTAAAACATTATGTTCAAGACATACTTTTCCAATCGCCTCTAATTCATCTTTTGAGTAAATCATTCCCGTCGGATTGCTTGGCGAATTAATGATAATAGCACGTGTTTTTTCTGTGATAGCTGATGTTATTTGTTCTGGAGTAATCTTAAAGTCATTACTTTCTGCGCCATCAATATAAACAGGTACACCGCCAGCAAGCTTTACTTGCTCAGGATAGCTCACCCAATATGGGGTAGGAATTATGACTTCATCCTCCTCATCCAATATGACTTGAAAAAGCGTATATAAAACGTGTTTAGCACCATTACCTACAATAATTTCATTTGGTTTATATTCTATACCTTGGTCTTGTTTTAATTTATCGATAATCGCCTTTTTAAGCGCAGGCAAACCAGCTGAAGGAGTATATTTTGTAAATCCAGCATTCATAGATTGAAATGCGGCTTCAATAATATGTTGTGGTGTGTTGAAATCAGGTTCTCCAGCACCTAAACCGATCACATCATGTCCTTGCACCTTCAACTCTGCAGCTTTAGCCGTAATAGCAAGTGTTGTTGATGGTGTTAAAGCTTTAACTCTTTTCGCAAGTTTAATTTCCATTCCTCTTTCCCCTTCGTCATAAATTTTCTATTTTTTTCAACCATTCTCCAGTTTCAAAATCTACATAATAATAATTTATTAAATTTGAGTCAGAAAGATAATAAATTTCCCACAAAGGTATACCTTTTTCCATACCTAACCTTACATCAACTATTTTTTTGGGATTACTTAATTGCTTTACCTTATTAATTGCTTCTTGTTTTGTTACCCCATTTTTCTCTTTTCTTACAACAATATCTTTACCGCTTTCTGGAATCCATACGATTATTTTTTCACCATTAAAATTTTCACCTTTAATAATCGAAATGCTCTCAAGTCCATGGTAAAGTTCAAATCCATCAACGGTCTTCAATCTTGTTTCATGTAAAGCAATTTTAATCGCTTTTTGTTCTGCATTATTAAGGGGCTTTATAGATTGAAAATATGTAATTGAAAAAAATACTCCAATAATTAATATGAGTAAAATAAATAATAACCAAATATATTTTTTCATGGCCATCAATCCAATTATGTACGGTAAATTGTAAAAATTGCTTTATTTTGATCTTCTTTGTCAAGTGCCAATCCAAACATTAAATCTTGATATTTAAGTGTACGGTTTAAAGAGTCAACAATTTTATATAAATCAGAATTGTATTGTATTTTTACAGTCGACAGAACTTCAATCTTACTTTCCATTGGTAAATCCTCCTAAAAAACAACAAAATTTGTAACTAATATCCTTAACTAAATCGGTCATAATATGATTACGAACCAATTGAATGAACTTCCAACATCATTATAACAGTAGATAACTGGTTACGCTAAGGATTTTCATATGGTATTGGCTCAAAAAATTCTCTAGTCCACAACGTCATGGCTGTGCCTTTTGCACAGCTTTTTTTATTTTTATTTTTCTTCGGGTTGGATGGTGATAATCTCATAATTGTCCTCTGTAAATTTTATCGAGATATTCCCATGACTATCGGTATAATAAACATCAATCCAAGCCTCATGTAGCATTTCAAATAAATCAGCACTTGGTATTTTCTCTTTAGAGTGAAATAGTACGGCCACTTGAGGATCCATATTCTTCAATAGCTTTCTAGAAATGGATCCTTCGGCACCAAAGTATGGGAGCTTTACAATATTTACATGAGAAAGATCTTTCCTTAATAGCTCTTCCTCAGAATCTTTTCCAAAAGTATTTTTAAGGTAAACATGATGATTAAAATAGGAAAAGGATATATCCATACCTTTATTGTCCGTATCTTCTACAGATACAACTTCAGCTACTAGTCCAGGCAAGATAGTTTGTTTTGTCCCTTTACTCCAAATATGTAATGAAACATCCTCTTGATTTTGTAGTTGAGCTTTAACAAATCCTTCATTCTCACTATGAATGATTACTTGTTGAATATCGAATTTGGTCATAAACCATTCTAAATTGTCATGTGTACAGGAATTATTATCGGTACAAATAATAGTAGATATTTTATCAACATGATAAAGATCAAGTCGCTTTTTTAATTCTAGCTTAGTTCCAGTTGCCCCAGTATTGATTAAGATGTTTTCACCATTTTCAGCTTGTATAAGTATTGCTTCTCCATCCGAAAGTGAAAAAAAGGTAAAGGCAAGCTCATTCTCACTTAAATTTAAATCAATACCATCTAATGTTGGATTTGAATGCCCCAAAATATTAAAAAAAGAAAACAACAATGTATATATCGCAAGGATTAAGCTCATGGTCTTTCCTCCTCTACTTATTTGTATAGAGTGTGTGGAAAG
>DASQIV010000275.1:0-4085 GCA_035631415.1 Pseudoneobacillus sp.
AGACCAAAACTAGCTCTTAATATTGTCCATTTAAGAAATATACATACTTTTAGTAATGCTCATGCTGGCTTGAAATATATTATGGGGATTCAAGATTTGAATAAAAATTAGAGCGGGTTAACTGTCCACAGAAATTTATGGGACAGTCTTTAAAATATCCATATCATTTCAATTTTTCCTTTTACAGAACTATTTTTCAAAAGTTAATGCACATATTTGTAACATCCAACATATATTAACTTCTGTGTGAGAAATTAGTTAGGAAGGGTGTTAGTCAATGAGTAACAACGAAATAAAAATTGTAAGGGAAATCGAGAATCATAATGAAGGAAACGAAATGAAAATTATTGAATGGAATGTAACAGATCCTACTGAAAGTTTATATGCTGTGGTCACTCCTATTAAAATAAAATAAGAGAATGGTTCTCTCCAATGAAAAACTATCTTTTGTGTAAGTATACATAAAAAAGGTAGTTTTTCTTTTTTTATATGATCTATTGATTAATGGTATCACCAAATATTGTTAGTCTTTTAGTGGTATCCTTCCTTTTCTTTTGAGAGAAAGAGATAGAAGGATTATTTAGACAAATCGAAGAATAATATTTGATAGTATAGTAGGGGGTATTCAAATGAGTCAGAACTATAGTATTAGAAGAGCCATTGAATCAGACGCGGAACAAATCATTTTACATACCAAAAAGGTGTTAGAAGAAAATACAGATTTTATGGGGACAAGTTTAGAGGAATTTAATCCAACGATCGAGGAAGAGAAAGCTTGGATCCATTCACACTCTAGACAGGGGTTATTATTGGTGGCAGAGGTGAATAAAACGATTATTGGTATTCTTAATTTTCGTTTATCTTCTACTAAAAAGTTCAGTCATCAAGGTTTGTTTGGAATGAGTATTCAAGAATCATTCACCAATCAAGGGATTGGTCGTTCCTTAATTAAAGAACTAATACAATGGGCAAAAAAAGATAATAGAGTGGAAAAAATTTCACTAGAGGTTTTTTCAAACAACAACAGAGCTATCCATTTATATACGAAACTTGGTTTTACTGAAGAGGGAAGACGAATAAAGCAGGCGAAAATAAGTCCAAATGAATATGTAGATGATATTTTGATGAGTATGTTTACATAAAATTAGGGGTATGAAAGGCACTAACTCTCGATGATTGACTTGAAATTCTAATAGATATGGAGAATGAATAGCTAACAGGTATCGCTCGAAGGCAAAGAGTGAAATTTACCAACAAGCGGTACCTCATTCATTTTTCAAGATTCTTCTAAATAGAATCAATGTTAATGCACTTGAACGATCATCTTTCCAATATTCCCACCTTCAAATAAGGATATAAAGGCAGGTACTGTATTCTCAAATCCTTCAATAATGGTCTCTTTGCTTTTAATCTTACCTTGGATTAACCACTCTTGTAATTGATTGTCTGCTTCTTGGCGAAGTGAATCAAAATCTGACACGATAAATCCGTGAGCACTAGCGCTTCTATTTAACAATATAGGGAACAATCTTGGTCCGACAGATGCTTCAGCAAAATTATATTCAGATATAGCACCACAAATAACAATTCTTGCACCAAAGTTTATATGTGAAATAACTTGATCTGTTATGTCTCCGCCAACATTGTCAAAGTAGATATCTATTCCGTTTGGACAGTATTGTTGAAGAGCTTCACGAACATTTTCTGTTTTATAGTTTACAACGGCATTAAAACCTAGCTCTTCTATTAAATATTGTTTTTTCTCATCTGAACCACAGATACCGACAACACGACATCCTTTTAATCTTGCAATTTGACCTACAACACTTCCAACTGCTCCTGCGGCACCTGATATGACAACTGTTTCACCAGCTTTTGGCTGCCCCTTATACAATAATCCGAAGTAAGCTGTTCTACCTGTCATGCCTAAAACCCCTTGTGCAGCTGTAATAGGTATATCTGGATTTAGTTTTCGAACTGTTTGATTATCGCCTTTATTGTACTCTGCCCAACTCATGACAGCCGACACCAAATCACCAACTTGGAAATTAGGATTCTTTGACTCTATCACTTCCCCAATTCCGCTACATGTTATAGGTTCATTAAGCTGGTAAGGGGGTGTATAAGACTTCCGATCCCTCATCTTTCCTCGCATAAATGGATCTACGGATAAATACTTTGTTTTTAATAAGACCTCCCCATCCTGAATGGTTGGTATTTCTCGTTTAACTATTTGAAAATCTTTTAAAGATGGCATTCCAGTAGGCCTTTTAACAAGTAAGATACTTCTATTCATTTGTATACCTCCAATATTTACTATATGTTTCCATTTTATTGGTTTTTAGATGAAGAAAAAGTGTAAACTTAAAATAATAATCTTTCATCTTTTATGAGAGTAGTGATGAGTCATGCAAGTGTATGAAATATTCGAGGAGTTACGTAAGCATTTTAATGAGAATAGTGAGGTTCCTATTTCAGTTACTCTTGAAACAGTAGGTAATCTATTAGCGTGTTCCAAAAGAAATGCAAATTTTGCATTAAAAAGATTACTAGATAAAAACTGGATTACCTGGAAACCTGGAAGAGGTAGGGGGAATTCATCTGTTATTATATTTCATATAACTATTCAAGAAATGTATGTAGAAGTAGCAAAAGAAAAAGTGAAAAATGGGGATATTAATGGTTCATTACGAATCATTGAAAACAATGTCACGGATTTATTTCTAAAAAATGATTTTTTTCAATGGTTAAATCAATTATATGGTGTTCATTCAGACGAAAAACAAGATGACACTGTACATATTTTACGTGTTCCGATGATAAAGGAGATAGGAAGTCTAGATCCCATTCTCACTACTTGTGGGATTGAGGCGCATCTTGTGAAACATATATTTGATACGTTAGTGGTGTTTAATCCTGTTCAAAATCGTATTGAACCAGGTTTAGCTCATTTTTGGGAAACAAAGGATCATATCGATTGGACATTATATTTACGAAAAGGAGTGTTTTTTCATGATGGAAAGGAATGTTCTGCACAGGATGTACTGTATACTTTTCAACGGTTGATGAAACAACATTCTCTATATTCCTGGATAGTACGAGATATAATTCAAATTAGTCATTTAAATAATTGGACTATTAAAATTAAACTATTTAAATCCAATCCATATTTCTTGCACTATCTTGCTGCACATCCATTATCGATACTACCAGAAAAAAGTAATCTTCATGAGCCTTTACTTCCGATAGGCACGGGACCTTTCAAAGTCATAAAAAACGATACATATAAGTTAATATTTCAGGCAAACAATTATCATTATGCTGGGAGACCATTTTTAGATAAAGTTGAATTATGGAAAATAGTTGAAAATAATACGAAATTAACTGGTGTTCGACCAGACGTATTTCAACTGGAAAAACTCGTATTACAACACACAGAACAGAAAGAAAGGGCTTTCCGCTCGGCATCTAAAATAGAAAATGGATGCAAGCTAATCACTTTTAATTTAAATATTGAAGGACCACATCAAAGTAAACTTTTTCGTAAAGCCATGAACATACTTTTACAAAGTATAGAGATTGTAAGACAGATAGATTGGGAAGATTATTCCCCTGCGTTTTCGTTGTTGGACAAGGTGATTCCTACAACAAAAAAATTTTATTCGGATTATAAAAAAGTCGCCATACAATATGTTGAAAAATCTGGTTATAAAGGCCAACCAGTCCTACTATATTGCTCACATTATCATGTTAAAGATGCTATTCTACTACAGAAGATATGTCAGGAAATAGGGATAAACATCGAAGTTAGATTAATAGAAAAGAAAAAGGATGCTCCATATCCTAAGACAAATGATGCTCAAATTATTTTGTTTGAATGCTTGTTTGATCATGATTTAACTTTTTCCCTGTTAGATTTATATTTGACAGAGGGGAGTTATATTAGAAGACATCTTCCGCCTAACCTAGTATCAGATATAGAGAATAGAATTACTACTCATTTTCACTGTCCAATAAATTCACCAAAACTAAAAGATGTACTTGATGAGATAGAACAATTCTTACTTAAGGAATTCGCCTTTATT
>DASQIV010000276.1:0-4693 GCA_035631415.1 Pseudoneobacillus sp.
AAAATGGGACTCCTTTATCTTCAATGTGTATCCTGAAGCAACCGGTGAATAAATCTGGGAAGCTTTAAGATTTGCTTCAGCTGATGAATTTGTTAAAAACCTCCTTAATGGACTTGATACTTTAATCGGAGACCGAGGAATAAGGTTTTCAGGAGGAGAAAGACAGAGGCTTGTACTAGCAAGGGCGATTCTACGAAAACCCTCTATACTTGTATTAGATGAAGCAACAAGTGCTTTGGATACTGAGAATGAAGCTAAAATTCAAGAAGCATTAGAAAAACTAAAAGGAAAAAAGACCATCATTGTAATAGCACATCGTTTATCAACCATTCGTAATGCCAATCAAGTTATAGTACTAGATGATGGTAAAGTCATTCAAAAAGGTGAATTCGAACAACTTGCTCAAGAAAAAAGAAGCATGTTTGGAAAGCTATTAAGAAATCAAGTTGAAACAACACAATAAACAATCCGGTCGGAATAAAAAGTTCACAATTTTTTTTAAAAACATCGCATATTCAGACACATTTCGAGTCTATAATAGGGTATAATATATTCAAACGGGTGAAAAAGAGGATTGATATTTTGTTGTTCAAAAGCCTAGAGTTCAAAAATGTTGTTGGACAGAAGGTAAAAGTCATGGATATTCCTGTATTGGAGGAAGATAGCCGGTATTATTTTATGATCCAAGTCCGTTTGCAAACCTTTATTACTTCGCTTTCCAAGGAATCCAAAGCAAAGAGATGTTATTCGTTTAGAGATTACTTAAAGCGAGCTTTGAAATGGCCAGATTACGAAGAAATATTCAAAACTGGTGAATTAAAGAATAATGCATAATTTACTTCGAGAATCGGTGTGCGCCGGTTCTCTTTTATTTTGTAATTCAAGCAACGAAAATTTTCATTATAAAACGAAAATTGATATAATAAATGGGTGATGCTGTCTAATAAGCTTAGGTATACATAAGGACGTGTAAATGATGACTAAAATTAAAATCGTAACAGATTCTACGGCTGATCTAACAGCTGAAGACATAAAAAAATATAATATCGAAATTGTTCCGTTAACCATAACGATTGATGGACAAGCTTTTACGGATAGAGTTGATATTACACCAATTGAATTTTTAGAAAAAATGCAGAGTGCAGATGAACTCCCTAAAACATCACAACCATCTACTGGTGTGTTTTTAGAGGTTTATGATCGACTTTTTGAAGAAGGCTACGAAATCATTTCTATCCATATGACTGGTGGTATGAGTGGGACTGTTCGTTCAGCTGAAAGTGCTGCCCAAATGGCTAAAGGTAAAGTGACCGTAGTAGACTCGAGATATATTTCAAAAGCTCTTTCCTTTCAGGTGTTAGAAGCGGCTGAATTGGTTGTTAAAGGCGTAGGTGTTCAAGAAATTGTCGAACATCTTCAACATGTACAACAGCAATCACGCCTCTATATTATGGTTGATACTCTTGAAAACCTGGTTAAAGGTGGAAGAATTGGCAAGGGTAGAGCTTTAATAGGTTCATTGCTTAATATTAAACCAATAGCCTCACTAGAGGGAGGGGAGTACAGTCCTGTAGGGAAAGTTAGAAGTCATTCCCAGGTGCTTAAATATTTAATGAAGCAATTTGCTGAGGATATTAAAGGGAAAACGGTAAAGCGCGTAGGAATTGCCCATGCTGAAGCACAAAATTTAGCTGCAAAACTGAAAGACGAAATAGTGGAATTAACTGGATTTCAACAAATCGAAATTGATTATACAACACCGGTTATCAGTACACATACTGGTAAAGGTGCTCTTGCTTTAATGTATTATTTTGATTAATGAACCTAAGTGCTGGATAACAGCACTTAGGTTTTTTTGTTCGTTTCTGTATGCAAAAAAGGATTAATAAGAAGCCATGTCGAATTTCCTAATAATAGCCAAATGAAAGGAAATTTCACATGAGTGTTAAGAGTTCCTACCGAAATTTATCTTTATATAAAAAGATTTTGTTGTTTTCTTTTTTTATTACTTTTTTAGTCGTTATTTCTACCGCAGGGATTAGTTTTCTATATCAATCCAATCAATTAAAGACTGAACTTACGGAAAGAGTGGTAGGTGTAGCATCCTTATGGAGTGCAACGATTTCACAAGATGATGTGATTGCCTCACAAAAAATTAGAAATCCTGACCATCCTGCAGTTGAAAGATTAACTTATATCGTCTCAATGTTGAATGAGAGGAATTCTAACTACATTGACGGGCATATATACGATGCGAATCTTATTTATAAAAAGCCATCTTTTTTAGCTGTATCCAAAACAGGGCAAAAAATGGGGCTTGTAAATTTCTCCACTTATAACGCAGGAAGGGAATTTTTAACGAGCTTTAATAAAACGTTACATGATAAAAAAGTTCATCATACCAATATCTTTCGTGATCAATATGGAGTTTGGATAACAGCTTTTGCACCTATTGTCGATAAAGAGGGGCAAGTGATTGCATTATTAGGTGTAGTTGTGGATGCATCTGTGATCGAAAAGGATCAAAATAGAATTGCGATTTACTTGTTTAGTTCGTTTCTTTTAATTACGATTCTTGTCTATTTCACATTAAGATGGGGGTTAAAAAAGGTGACGGAACCGATTAATGAAATTATTTCGGGAATTAATCAAGTTAGTGCTGGAAATTTTGATGTAAAGCTGCAAATAAAAGATGAATCAGATTTAGGAAGACTAAGTGAAAACTTTAATCAAATGACCGAGCAACTTTCCATCCTATTTAAGCAACTTTCTATGACGTCTAAAGAACTTGGTCATAGTCAGAAAGATGAAAATTTGCTTTATAAATTTGAAGATGCCATTGATGAAATGGAGCAAATCATCGAACGGACAAAACTTCAAAGAGAACTGCAACACGCAGAAAAAATGAATGCTATAGGTCAACTTGCTGCTTCTGTTGCCCATGAGATACGAAACCCGATGACGGTTGTGAAGGGATTTTTGCAACTTTTCCTTGGGAAAAAACATATGTCAGAGGAAGAACATAGTTATCTCCGATTAATGATCGATGAAATGAATAGAGCAGAGATTATCATCAATGATTATTTGTCATTGGCAAAGCCAGATATTAATCAAGAAGCAGAAAAAATCAATGCAAATGATCTTGCTTTAAAAGCGATGGATTTGATGAATTCGTATGCAATGCTATCCAAAAACATTGAGCTTGCCACCCATTTCGAAAAGCAGGTAAGTATAAAAGGAAATACCAGTGAATTAAAACAAGTCCTTATCAATATTTTAAAAAATGGAATTGAAGCCATGAAAGATGGAGGGAAGCTAAGCTTAACTGTTTCAGAGTTTAATGGCTACGGGGTCTTTGAAATCCGTGATACCGGTATTGGGATGAATTTAGATGAATTATCAAGACTAGGAACAGCCTTTTATTCCTTAAAAGAAAAAGGTACGGGAATAGGATTAATGGTGTGTTACCAGATTATTGATCGTATGAAGGGAAGAATTGAAGTAGATAGCGAGAAGGGAATAGGTACCACATTCAAAATCTATTTACCCTTGTTTCAAAATTAAATAAATATTTCACCCCACTTAACAATAAAATGTAGGAAGGAACTAGTCTGCTTATCTTTCTTTCAAAGTGGGGTGAAATCTATGGTGAAGAATGTATTGTTCTTTAGCGATTTTGGTGTGGATGATAACGTGGCGATTATTTATTCCTACTTTGATGAAGAAATTAATCTTGTTGGTGTTGTAGCGGATTATGGGAATGTTTCAAAGCAGGACGCTGTTAGGAATGCTGCTTATATACAACAAATTACCGGTATTAAAGATATCCCAGTATTTGGAGGTGCTGAATTACCGTTAACTGGTGAGTCTCCGCAGTTTTATCCCGAAGTTCATGGTCTAGAGGGATTCGGGCCAATTATTCCTAACATGGAAATAACAGACCTATTTGAAAACTTCGAAGGAATTAAAACCTTAATCGAAAAGTTTAAAAATGACATTATTATAGTCAATGTAGGTAGGCTGTCTTCACTAGCGACTGCTTTTATTCTTTTTCCAACTACAATGAAACATGTGAAAGAATTCTATATTATGGGTGGTGCTTACTCAACTCCTGGAAATGTTACTCCAGTGGCAGAAGCGAATTTTTACGGTGACCCATATGCGGCAAACATTGTAATCAATTTTGCACCAAAAAAACTTCATATTATTCCTTTAGATGTAACCAATTCAGCCATCATTACACCTGCCTTAGTGGATAAGCTGAATAATCATTACGTCGCAACAAATAGTGCGGTTGGTTTACTAGTTAAACCGATGGTAGATTACTATTACAAGTTTTATAAATCGTTAAATCCTAAAATTAGTGGAAGTCCGCTGCACGACGTTTTAACGCTTTGGGCAGTTACTGAGAATGCCAATATTTCTTATGTGGAGGCTCCAACGAAGATCATTGTTAATACGGGTAGTGCATTTGGTCAAAGTATTGCTGATTTTCGAGAAACGACTACTAAGGTGAATTGGCCGATTCATAAAATATCGTTAAGCTTTGATTATCAATCCTTTATTCATGATTTTTATAAAAGTATGATTAATAATCAAAAAACACCATAATAGGTGTTTTATTTTTTGGAGGAATGTAAGTCCATTCTTTTTACTTTCTATATGTTCAATAGTTTGTTAAGATAATGATGAA
>DASQIV010000277.1:0-3331 GCA_035631415.1 Pseudoneobacillus sp.
ATCCTTTCAAACTACTCACCTCCAGTGACTCATACAGTATATTCACGGGAAGAAGGGGTAGGTGAATGTCCATAAATAATCTGGGCTAAAGTAGGCCAATTAACGGTTAAATATGTCAAAGATGTGACATTGACGGAATGAATGAAAAGTTTGACGGGAATAATATGTTTTTTGACGGAATAGTAATTTTAACGGAATTATAATGAAATGAGGCTCAATGAAGTGAAATAGATTTCCTAGATTAACAAAATATTAATTTTATAGCTCTCTTGCAGTAAAATTGACTCCTCTTTGCATAAAAAAAGAACCAAAATTCATAGATTTTGATTCTAATCGTAATATTTAAGCACTTTTTCCTGGCTCAACTGGCAAGGTAGTTTTAACTGAAGGCATATTGGCGATAAAGACGCCGAGTAAAACTAAAAGACCTCCAATGATTTGGCTAGTTAGGATAGGATTTCCTAATACAAAATGGGAGGCTACAATGGCAACAAAAGGCTGAATATTCATGAACATAGAAGCAGTTCCTGCTCCAACCTCAGAGACTCCTTTATTCCACCAAAATCCTGCTAGCCCCTGAGCGACTATACCAGCTGTTATTAATAATCCCCACATAAGAACCGAATCACTTACAACCCAACCAGTTACGAAATGTTCGACACCAGCAGCTGGAATCATCAATACACTTCCCAAAACGGTAGCATAAACTGTAATAATATAGGAGTTCATCGTTTTTGATAATCCTTTGATAAATAATATACTAATAGAAAGGCATAACATAGCAACCAGAATATTTAAGTCGCCTAAGGAAATTTTAAAAGATCCACCTGCAACTCCAATAATGGAAAAAACTCCTATCAAACTGATAAGCGCACCTGAAGCCTTCTTAACGGTTAATTTTACTTTGTAGATTAGCCGTTCTAATAGAATGGTAGCTATGGGTGACATCGAAATAATTAAAGATGCATTGGCAGGGGTTGTATGATGTAACCCTGTAAAATAAAATGTCTGGTTAAATAATGTTCCAAAGATTCCAACACCAGCTAAGTATTTCCACTCGTTTGCCGTTGGAAGTTTCATACCTTTATGAATAATTGCTACAACAATTAAAAATAGGGAAGTAAAACATATGCGAACGGTTGATAAAAAGACTGGAGAGAAACCTTGAAGTAAGTAGGAGCTTACTGGATAGTTACATCCCCATAATACGGAAACAAGAAATAAACTAATAAAGGCCTTTTGGTGACGTAACGACATGTCTTATATACACTTACCTTTCGAATTTAAATAAAAACTTTATCCATTATAACATGATATTTCGGATTGCGAAATAAACATTTCAACTTTATTTTTTATTATCCCATTTTTGAGGACAGGCTGATCCTCAATTAAATAATTGAAAATGATTTAGTATGTTGTTAAAATAGTGTTAAAGGAAAGAAAAACCAGATTTTCCATTGTTACCTTTTCAATATGGATATTTTTAAAGGGGAGTAGCTTTTACAATAAAGTCGTCATTACGGGATTATTCCTCGGCTATATTTGGCAATAATCGTTGTTAGCAAGACCTTTACCTATGATGGTGAAGGCCCTTTTTACCTAGGCACTTTTACTATCTTTTTTGTAAAAGTGTCTTTTTGTTTAAGGCTATTTTTCAAGTATTTTAAAAAATAAAATGAAACGGGTGATTAAATGTTAAAGAAGATTCTAAAAGAAATTTTAAAAAGTAAATTGTCCGGCAAACATCATTATTCGAGCAGTGATTATAAAAAGAAGCATTATGGCCAACATCCATCCAACCATGGCCATCATTATTATAAGAAAAAACATAAATCAAGTGGTTTCTTTAAATCCTTCAGCAGCAGCTGATGCTTGATGTTGTTTTAGATTTATTTGAAAGACCTATTAAAAATGGTCATGTACTACTTGAAAGATATAAAATTATTCAGTTTATTGGAAAAGGTAGCTATGGAATGGCGTACCAAGCAATCGATTTTAAGACTGGAATAACAGTCGTAGTAAAACAATTAAGAAAACGAAAAAATAGATCGCAAAGAAAACTTTTAGAGAGAGAAGCAAACATGCTTTCGGATCTAAATCATCTTTCTATTCCTTCATTAGTTGATTTGTTTGAAGAGGAAAACCGGTTTTATCTTATTATGGAGTATATAGAAGGAAAAAATGTCGAGGAACTAATCTTCTATGATGGGGTAAAATATAATGAAAAGGAAAGTTTTCAACTCCTGCTTGAAGTATTAAAGGTAATTAATTACCTGCATGGGAAGGGAATCATCCATCGGGATTTACGTTTACCCAATATTTTAATTAATGGAAGTAAGGTTTCGGTTATTGACTTAGGCTTAGCAGTGTTAATTAGTGAAAAGGAACCCATTCCATTAGAAACGCTTTCAATTGAAAAAAGATTATTTCGTGAAATATCGTTTAAAAGTGATTTTTACGCCTTAGGACATTTTGTTTTATTTCTACTATATTCGAATTATCAAGTCTCCTCTAAAAAAGAACAAAGTTGGGAAGAGGAATTAACTATTAGTGATGCCTCAAAACAAATCATCCGTAAAATGTTGAAACTAGAGGGTAGTTACGATAATATAGAAGAAATTATCATGGATGTGGAAAACGTTTTGGATTTATTGTAGTTTTTCTAGCCTGTAATAAGTGATTACAGGCTGTTTTTATTTTAACTTAAAACAGATTATGAAATTGGTTAGTTAGTCTTGCTGAAAAATAGAAAGGAAGTTTTACAGTGCAAACGTTGAAAGGATTTATTGATTTTATTCTACATTTAGATACACACCTATTATCAATTGTTAATCAATATGGAACATTAACCTATCTCATATTGTTTACCATTATTTTTTGTGAAACAGGATTAGTAATTATACCTTTTCTCCCTGGTGATTCCCTCCTATTTGTTGCTGGTGCGATTGCAGCTCAGGGATCATTAAATTTATGGCTGTTATTCGGCATTATGACTTTTGGTGCTGTACTAGGAGATGGTGTCAACTATACCATTGGGAAATGGATAGGTCCAAGAGTCTTTGAAAATAATCGATTTAAGCTTATTAATAAAGAGTACTTACATAGAGCACAGGATTTTTATGACAGAAAGGGTGCAATTGTGATTGTCCTTGCAAGATTTATCCCAATTGTTCGGACATTTGCTCCATTTGTTGCTGGGATAAGTAAAATGAATTATCGGAAATTTTTTATATACAATTTAGTTGGGGGTGTGTTGTGGGTAACTACGATGCTGCTAGCAGGATTTTTCTTTGGAAATATCCCAGTTGTTAAAGAGAATTTTAGTCTTGTT
>DASQIV010000278.1:0-2405 GCA_035631415.1 Pseudoneobacillus sp.
AAATCTCATTTCACACTCCTAATTTATATAACATAGTAACCTTCTATGTATCCTTTTCACTACCAAAAAAGAATATTTCAGATAACTAATTTCTAAAATCATCTTCTAGTTCTTTCTCAATTTCTTCATTACTTATGTTACTTATTTCTTTTTCTTTCACATCAAGATGTTTTGATATCATCTTTAATTGATATTTAATAGTAGAGAGGCTGTAAATAACATATAAAATAAAGATTACCGCCAATATATTCCAAAACATCATTATCTACCTCATTTTATTGTATATTCCTAATTATGTTAACTTCCACAAAAAGGATCATTTATCCTCCTTGTCACCAGTTCACACTAAATGGTAGAGACGAACCTCAATGCTATTTCCACAACTAAACACTTCTTTTACTGTAAATCGATCATGAATATAAAAATTTACCGATAAGAACATTTGTTTGCTTTCTACATTGATAATAGAACATTAGTTCGCATATAATAAGTCTTAAAGGAGATGATTTTATGATACGTGATCGAGGCGCAATCAAATGGCATTCAGCATTCTTTATGCCTGAACATGCAAAAATGCTAAAACAACTTAAAGAGGATGATAAAAAGCAGAAAAAGCCACAAGTGGATGAACAGGAATTTGAAGAAATTGGATTTATTGTAATAAATTCTCTCCGTAACACCTATCCAATTAAGTTGACGCTTTGGGATTATGGATATTTTTATGACATTATCGGCACTGTTGTAAAAGTGGATATGATTGAAAAAATCATTATGGTTGAAACAGATTTGGAAAGGAAATACATTGAAATAGATAAAATTACAAGGGTGAAGAGGCTTTAACGACGATTCTCTTTTTATGACTTGAATAATGAGCGATTCTTCTAACAGGAAGAATCGCCACATTTCAAACATGAATAGCTTTCAATTTTAAGCAAGAGATGAAGAACACTTTTTAATGACTTTTATAAAAAAATCCACTTTCATCACTTCGGTAAAATAAGTGAAAAAGCGGATTACCAATCAATTATTCTTTTTTATAGGAACAAACCTACGATTGTTCCAGTTAAAACAGATCCCATTGTGGCTACTAATAATACCTTTAACCCTACCTTAGCTAACTGACTTGCTTTTTCATTGTTGATAGCTTGGACAGTTCCTAGAATAATTCCAATTGAAGAGAAGTTAGCAAATGAAACTAAGAATGCAGATATAATCCCTACTGTCTTAGGAGACATATTAGGTATCATTTTCATGAAATCAAGCATGGCAACGAATTCATTTGCAGCTACTTTTGTTCCCATTACTGAACCTGCTTTAACAATTTCAGAAGTTGGAATCCCCATTATAAAAGCGATTGGAGCAAACACATAACCAACAATTTCTTGGAACGTCATACCTACTATTTTACTAAGAATGAAATTAACCATTGCAAGTAAAGCGATGTAAGTGATTAACATTGCACCTACGATTAAAGCTGTTTTACCACCGATTAAAGCACCGTTACCAATTGCTTCGAATAAAGACTTTTCAGGAATCATCTCTTTGATATCGATATCCTCATCTTCATCTTTCGTTACTGGACATACGATGGATGATAAAATCAATCCTGAAAAAACGTTAATTGGCAATGCCACTAGAACATACTCAGCAGGAATCATTTGCATGTAAGCCCCTAAAATCGAGCAAGATACAGCTACAAGCGATGATGTAACAACAATGAACAGTCGGTTTGGAGAAAGTTTGTGTAATTGTGTTTTTACTGAAAGAATAGCCGTTGTATCACCAAAAACCATTGAGTTAACGGCTACGAATGATTCAATCTTTGGCAACCCTGTAACTTTAGCGACTGTTCCACCAATGTATTTAATCGCTAAAGGTAAAATTCTTGTATACGTTAAGATTGATAGAAGTGCGGAAACAAATATGATCATCATTAATACGTTGATGAAAAAATAATTTTTAGTTGCCAAATCACCGAACACGAATGCAATACCCTCATTACCAAATGAAAGGACTTTGTTAAAAACATCGACAATACTTTGTAAAACCTTTTTACATATTGTTGTGTTTAACATAAACCATGCTAAGAACAGCTGTACGGCTAACATAATAGCGACAGCTCGATAGTTTATGTTTTTCTTATCATTTGACATTAACCAAGCAATACCAACTAAAGAAAGGATCCCTAAGATTCCGATTAAGATGGACATTTTATTTTACCTCCAAATCATGTATAAGTGGCTTTTAAAAAGAGACAATGTTTTATGTCCTTGACCACTATTGTTTCTTAAAATAATAATTTTAAATCTGAAAAGGCTTACAACAAAAATAATATTTGTCTAGATTTTTTTCATTCAATAGACAAATAGTTTGTATTAACAAGCTATTTCCGTTTCATCCCATTT
>DASQIV010000279.1:0-2008 GCA_035631415.1 Pseudoneobacillus sp.
ATCATCAACTAACCTACCATTTTACCATTAATGGGGTATTATGGTAATAAAGCATGACATCATTATTGAACTCTATTTAATAGTTTCCTTCCTTTTTACAATAAACCTAGTAATCTAATTATTTTTTTGTTTCAAAGAACAATCCTTCACCCACTATTTCCTTCTATTCAAACATTAATATTTTTGGATCTTTTTTATAACAGTGAACAAGAACAGAATGTAATTGGCCTCTGTGATGGTATACATGGGCTAAAATTTCTAATAACCATTCATATCTTGTGTACTTGGCACCCCAAAAAGAATTAATCTCTTCATGTAGTTCTACCTCTGTATAATTCAAATAGAATTCTTCAAGAAGTTTAAAATTGTTTATTAAGCTATTTTTGATTTCATTTAAACACTTATATGTAGTAGATGAGTAAAAATGAGTCATCTCACCTTTCGTAGCTCCTTGAGCGATCAGTAAATCCGCTCTGCAAATCATGGCAATATGTTCTAATAATTCGCCAATTGAAAGTTTATCCGGTGATGGCCTTTTTTGTAAATCCGACTCTTCTAACTGCTCTATTATTTCACTCGTTTTTGTTAGCGCAATTTTTATTTGATTTAGTGCACTCTTACAGTATGAATTCATTTAGTTTCTCCTATTAATCTACTAGAGTTCAAAAAATGTTCCAAAGCGGTTGATAAATTATCATTTTCGGTTGTTAAATTTTGAAAATCGGTTGTTAATTGTTGCCTATCCCCTTTACACCTTTCTTTTAACTCTCGAAGAATAGTTTATTTATTCACTTCCTACCGTATTGATCCATACCTTTAGTGGACCTAGTGACTTCCAACCACTTGAAATGGCATTTCTCAATTCATCTTCTCGTTCATATCCAACCAAATATAAATCTGGAAATTGTGTGGATGCAACCCGAACAATTTCCTTCCATATATTTCCATCTGAATATTCCGCTGAAAATACATTCGACACTCCAACGACATCAGCACCTACATGAGCGATGAACCCTGAAAGTCTCCCTCCATTTTCATGAATAAAAACCTTCACATCTTCCTTTTTTAATATACTGGGCAGGATAATTCTTTCGGTACCATTCGCCATATTCCATCTCGTCAACTCATCTTTGGTAGTGATGGTAGTCCAATTGAAATCTATTTTCTTACCCAAGATACAAGGAGGATGAAAAATCCACTCTGCATCAAATAGAACCCTAAAACTATAAGGCTCCAGATGAAGAGATGCAAAACTATCTTTTAAAGATTTGATGTTCCTCTCACCAATACTATCCATTACTTCTTTGAGTGTTGTATGGTTACTTAATGTAATAAGATCCGGATAATAAGGAGGTGCTTCCGACATCATTCCCCAAATATTCCCTTTTAAAATATGGGATATACCATGTGTTTCACCTACCATCCCACACCAACTTATATTGTTTAATACGGCAGAATCTAGTAATTTTTTCATTATGCCTCCTACAATAGACAGGATTTATTTTTACCATTTATAGTACAAATTCGACATAACTCTATTATTTCAACAGAGACTCACTTCTACCCTTTTCCTAATAAATGGAAGTTGCTCATTGCTATTATTGTTATTCTATTTGTACCTTCCTTGTATAGTGGAACATATTAAGATGTGGAGGTTCGTTACCAAGGGAGTACCTATGCGATTGGAAATGAACTTGTGAAACAATTAAAGAAAAATAAAAGCTTCCAATGGCAATTTGTCAGTAAAGACGAAGCGGATGAAGGATTAAAAAACAATAAATATTATTTTGAAATTTACATACCACGTGATTTTTCAAAACGAGCAACGACCCTAACAGCTCAAAATCCTACACCTTTTGATTTGTATTACAAAGTTAATGTGGGAAGCAATTTCATTGCCTCGCAAATTGGCCGAACCGGTGTCGATATAATACGAACAAAGCTTTCACAGCAGCTAAGCAAAAATTATGCAGAAGCGTTATTTGATAGAATTACCACAGTTGGAAAT
>DASQIV010000280.1:0-2753 GCA_035631415.1 Pseudoneobacillus sp.
ATGGAAAAACTTGCCGAATAGTTAGGAATAGCAAAAGAAGCAATTCCTGTAACTGCAACAATAATAACCATAAACGGCGAAACCATACCTGCTTGTACGGCTGCTTGTCCTATGATTAAAGAGCCAACAATACTTACCGCTTGTCCAACTGGTTTTGGCATTCGCAAACCAGCTTCTCGCATGAGTTCAAAAGCTATTTCCATAATTAGAGCTTCTAACAATACTGGAAATGGAACTACTTCGCGTCCTGAGGCAATGGTTAATGCAAGTGAAGTTGGTATCATTTCTTGATGGAAGCTTGCCAACATCACATAAATAGATGGTAAAGTTAGACTAATAATAAAAGCAAAGTATCTTATCAATCTAAAGAAGGATCCGGTATAAAATTTGGCATAATAATCGTCACTTGCCTGCAAATATTGCCAAAAATAAGTAGGAACAATCAAAACAAAAGGTGTATTATCAACAAAAATTGCTACTTTCCCTTCTAATATTTCAGCTGATACTTTATCAGGTCTTTCAGTACTCTGAACGGTTGTAAATGGTGAATAGGGTGCATCTCCAATTAACTCTTCAATATATCCACTTTCTAGAATCGCATCAATTTTTATTTTTTTCAGTCGTTCTTTTACCTCTTCAACTAATCCTTCTTTAACAACTCCCTTTATATAAGCAATATTAATATCAGTTTGTGACTTTTTTCCTAAATTAACACTTTCTAACCGGAAGTTGGGGTTGCGAATTCGTCGTCGTACGAGAGCAGTATTAGAACGAATATTTTCTGTAAAGCCATCCCTCGGACCTCTAACGACTTGTTCGGTTGCAGGCTCGGATACAGACCTTGTATCCCAGCCTCTAGAAGATAGCAATAAGGGTTCATTTGATCCGTCAAAAAATATTAATGTATCACCTGATAGAACACCATCTATCCCGTCTTCTACCACCTTTATGACCTTTATTGAGGGGTTAACAATAAGATGTTTGATGATTTCTTCTGTAAAATTAGAATCATGAACGATTTCATTTTTTCTAGAAGATTCAGCCGTCTTATATACTATAAATTCAATAAGTCTTTCGACTCCTTGGGTATTTACCAATCCATCTGTATAGAAACAAGCTGCTTTAATTTCTTTCCTGCCATGAAAAACAAAATCTCTTTTGACGATATCAACACTACCACCAAGTAGATTTTGAATGACTTCAATATTATGCTCTAAATGAATACTAAAGAGAGCCCGAAGTGGACTTTGATTGGTTTCTTGCATAAGGGCATCCCCCTTCGTTTATCTATTCAATTTATTTCCTTTTTTTCTTCATTTATTCAAAAGTCGTTTATAACAACTTGTAATGGAGAGAATGAAAAGATAAAAAAGCGGGAAAAGAGGGTTAACGTTGGATTTATACCACAGCTGGATATATATACATATTCTTAATACGAAGTGGTTTATATGGACTATTGTGATCGCAATCTTTGTTTTAAATTTTATTGGTCCTATCTTAATTTGGTTAGTGATGAACAGTAAAGGTATTCCTTTTCTAAGAAAAAAAGAAGCAAATGAAAAGAAATAACGAGATTTTAATCATTCTTAATCTATATTTGGCTGTTTTTAAGGTTACTTTTTAAGTACTTAAAGACAGCCTTTTTCCTTGAAAAAGACACATGATAATAAATCCATTTTCATATTTTAGTATTAACAAAGTGCTAATTGTAAGAAGAGAAAAAGATTTATTTAGAGGGGGAGATTGTATGAAACAAGCTGCTTTGCTGTGTTTAGTAGTCATGTTATTTGTATTTTCTAGTTTAATTTCCGCAAGTTCGAAAGAATCCGAAACTTTTCTGAAAGAGCTAGAGAAAAAACTTCAAAAGGAAAATGTCTATTACCATTTGAACACCGTTTCTTTTGAAAAGGAGCTATCTTTTAAGGGTGAGGTAACGAAGGTTATCAAAGAGGACGATCCAAAAACGGAGGAAAATGAAGAAAAGGTAAAAGTATATCCTGCCACAATCGTGATAGCCCTAGCAAACTATGAAGAAATAAAAGGCCATTTATTCACCTTTGAGAAAAAGGATTTTTACTATTATGATCAGGATAATAAAGAATTTTTATCTAATCCTAATGTGATTCAAAATAAACAAGCAGAAGAGTTCTTTCGCAAATACTCAGATTCTGTTGGTAAAGAAAAAACATTACTAACTAATACTTTGATCAGTCTAATTCTTTTAGCACTGCTTGTTGTTCCATTGTTAATTGGTTTAATCCATGAAAAGCGCATGGGTAAAGCACCAAGATTTTACCATTATTAAAGAAACAGCCCCTTGGATTCAAGGGGCTATTTCTGTCAATCTATTAAAAACTTAAGCTTTTGCAGCTTGAATTTCTAAAGATACTTTAATTTCGTCTCCTACAAGAACTCCACCAGTTTCAAGTGCTGCATTCCATGATAACCCGTATTCGCTACGCTTGATTTTTCCTTCAGCATTAAATCCTACTTTTTCATTACCCCAAGGGTCTTTTCCAGTACCTTCATAAGAAACAACAAAAGTTTCAGGTCGAGTGACTCCATGAAGTGTTAAGTCACCAGTTACATCGTATTCGCCTTCACCAGTTTTAACGATGTTAGTAGCTTTAAAAGTCAGTGTAGAAAAATTTTCTACATCAAAGAAATCAGCAGAACGCAAATGATTATCACGATCTTCATTACGAGTATCAACACTTGTAAGATCAACTGTAAATTCAATGTTTGCGGAAGTT
>DASQIV010000281.1:0-2921 GCA_035631415.1 Pseudoneobacillus sp.
TTTTTGTCAAAGATTTAACTGAAGATACTCAAGCAACACAATGGACTTTTGGAAAAAATAGAAATCAGTCAGCGAAATGGTCACCAAATGGCGATAGCATTGCGTTTTTATCAAATCGTACAGGCAGTATGCAATTATTCCTTATGTCAGAAAAAGGCGGAGAGGCTCGTCAGCTTACCTTTTTTGAAAATGGTGTAAGTAATTTTATTTGGTCACCTGATGGGGAAAAGATTGCAATTTCTCTTTCTTTAAAAGAAGACCAAACCATTCAAGATTTAGAAAAAAAGGAAAAGAAAAAAGACGAGGAACAGGCTAAAGAAGTTACCGCATTAGTTGTCGAACAGATGAAGTACAAATCAGATGGAGAAGGATTTTGGAAAGGTACATATAAACATATCGGAGTTCTGGATGTTGCTACAGGTGAAGTAGAACAATTGACAACAGGTAAAACTGATTTACACCTACAAAGCTGGTCACCTGATGGGAAATACATAGCTGTTGCAGGAGATTTATCTGAAGACCGAGATGATTCTTTTCTAATGGATGTCTTTCTTTTGGAGGTTGACACAAAAGAATTACATAAAAAGACGAATAGTAATGGCTTTTTTGGAAGTGTTACATGGTCACCAAATGGACGATATTTGGCTATGACCGGACACAATAGAGAATTTGAAAATGCGACACTTACAAAACTTTGGATATATGACTTAGAAGAAAATTCTCATACGTGTTTGACAAATGAATGGGATGTTATAGTAGGAGATTATACAATTGGTGATTTCCAACAAGGAGTCGCAAATGTGGGTGTTTTATGGGCTAATGATAATCATAGTTTCTATTTCCAAGCAACTGACAATGGAAATACTGCCCTATATTATGGGAATTTAGATGGAGAGATTTATCCAGCATTATTAGATAACCAACATATTTATGGTGTAACGATCGACGGAGATGACCTTGCAGTATTAGCAATTAGTAAACCAGACCACCCTGGTGATCTATATTCATTGAAGGTGACAACTGGTGAGCTAAAAAGATTAACCAATGTTAACGAAAAAGTCCTTGAAGAGATTTCACTTTCACCAGTAGAAAGCTTCTGGTTTGAAAGTGAAGGCGGCCTAACCGTTCAAGGTTGGCTCATGTTCCCAACTAATTTTAATAATGAAAATAAATATCCATTATTATTAGAAGTACATGGTGGTCCACATGCGATGTACGGAAATACCTATATGCATGAGTTTCAAACATTAGCTGCCGAAGGGTATGCTGTATTATTTACAAATCCACGTGGTAGCCATGGTTATGGGCAGGAATTTGTTAATGCAGTAAGAGGCGATTATGGTGGAAATGATTATAATGATTTAATGAATGCAGTAGATTTTGCTTTAGAGAAGTTTTCTCTCATAGATAAAGAGCGTATGGGGGTTACAGGGGGAAGTTACGGTGGATTTATGACAAATTGGATTGTAGGTCATACAGATCGATTCAAAGCAGCCGTCACTCAACGTTCGATTTCAAACTGGATTAGCTTTTACGGTGTAAGTGATATTGGTTATTACTTTACTGAATGGCAAATACAATCAGACTTAAGTGATATTCATACTCTATGGAAGCACTCACCACTTGCGTATGTAGATCAAATGAAAACTCCACTATTAATTTTGCATAGTGAAAAAGATTATCGCTGTCCAATTGAGCAAGCAGAACAACTCTTCATTGCACTAAAGAGACAAAAGAAAAAGACTAAATTTTTGCGCTTCCCAGAAGCCAATCATGAGCTTTCAAGAAGTGGGCATCCAAAGCTTCGTTTAGAAAGATTAAATGCCATTACAGAATGGTTTAACGAATACGTATAGATTGCCAAAAACTTTAAGCGTTTATTGCTGGAGTATTTTTTAGAAAAATAGGAATAAATTGGGTTTACATTTTTCGGAATATAGCATATACTACAAATAATTATTTGAAAGGTGGGTGAAGTGTAATGAGTAAATCAAATGTATTATATCTCATTGTTGAATATCGTTGCATAGCCCATCCGTGCGGTTAAACAGTTATTAGAATTTTTATGTCCTCTAATGCTTATTAAAACCATGGGCTATGCTTGCCTATGGTTTTTTATTATGGAAAAAAATGATAAAGCATATATTGGAGGAACAAAAATTGAATTTAAATTTAATCGGCATGACTGAACAAGTAAAAGAAAATGTTAAACATTTTATAGAGCAAGGCTACACGGTAGGAAGAGTAGCACTTGAGCATAAAAGAATGTATCGAGTTTGGACAGAAAATGGAGAACCACTTTGTGAAGTGTCCGGAAAGTTTTCATTTATGGCAACTGGTAGAGAGGACTATCCCGCAGTTGGTGATTGGGTTGTTCTACAAGAGAGAACAAATGAAAATCGAGGTACCATCCACGCAGTTTTACCTAGGAAAAGTAAATTTTCAAGGAAATCCGCGGGCCTTGTTACAGAGGAACAAATCGTGGCAGCAAATGTTGATACCATATTTTTGGTGAATAGCTTAAATGAGGATTTAAATTTACGAAGACTAGAAAGATATTTATTGCTAACTTGGGAAAGTGGTGCTAATCCAGTCATTATCTTGAGTAAGGCTGACCTATGTGAAAATGTAGCTGCAAAGATACAAGAGGTGGAGGCCGTGGCTTTAGGAGTTCCAATTATCGCCATTAGCGCAATCGAAAATAGTGACCTTGAAGATATCAAAGATTACTTACAGCCTGGAAAGACTGTAGCATTATTAGGATCATCAGGTGTCGGAAAATCAACGATTACAAATATTCTGCTTGGAGTGGAAAAGCAAATCGTTCAGGAAATCCGTACTGGCGATGATAAAGGAAAACATACAACAACTCATCGGGAAATGATTCTTTTACCGAATGGAACCGTTTTAATTGATACCCC
>DASQIV010000282.1:0-6126 GCA_035631415.1 Pseudoneobacillus sp.
TATAAAAAGACCTTACCAATAATTAGTAAGGTCACATTCTTTATTATACTAAAAACAAGAAATAACATACAAAGATTGCAAATAAGAAATACATAATCGGATGAACCTCTTTCGTTCTGCCCTTCACAATCATTGTAATGGGATAAAAGATAAATCCAACGGCAATTCCTGTTGCAATACTATATGAAAGCGGCATTGCAATAATGGTTAAGAACGCTGGGACAGCAATTTCGAAACGATTCCAATCAATTTTCCCTAATGATGAAACCATTAAAACACCGACAATAATTAATGCTGGCGCAGTAACAGGTGCAGTAACAACTTCTAATAACGGGAAGAAGAATAAGGATAAAATGAATAATCCAGCTGTTACTAGTGAAGCAAAACCTGTCTTTGCCCCTGCCGCTACCCCTGCAGAAGATTCAATGTATGATGTAGTCGTTGAAGTACCTAATATAGAACCTGCTATTGAGGCAATGGAATCAGCGAATAACGCTTTTCCTGCTCGTGGTAGTTTGTTATCTTTCATTAAACCCGCTTGGTTAGCAACAGCCACTAATGTACCCGCATTATCAAAGAAATCTACAAACAAGAAAGTTAAGATAATACCTAGCATCGTTGATGTATAAAACGAGCTATCTCCAAATGCTAAAAATACTGCACCAAACGTTGGTTGTAAGCTCGGAACTGCATCTACAACTTTATGAGGAGTATCAATTAAGTTGAAGATCATCCCTACAACAACTGTAATAACCATTCCGTAAAACACGCCACCTTTAATACCTCTTGTCATTAAGATGACCGTTATAACAATACCAAAGATAGCTAGTAATGTATCGGGATTAGATAAATCACCAAGTCCAACAAGTGTTGCATCATTATTGACAATAATACCTGCATTTTGGAAACCAATAAATGTAATAAACAGACCAATACCAGCACCAACTGCATGCTTTAAATCAATTGGAATCGCATTAATAATTTTTTCACGTAATCCAGAGAGAGTTAAAAGCAAGAAAAACACTCCGGAAATGAGCACAGCTCCAAGAGCATGTTGCCATGGAATTCCGCTTCCTAATACAACTGTATATGCAAAAAATGCATTTAATCCCATACCAGGCGCTAAAGCAAGAGGATATTTCCCAAGAAGCCCCATAATAATGGATCCTATAGCTGCCGCTAAAGCAGTAGCCACAAACACTGCCCCATAATCCATTCTTAATGCATCTGGTAGATCCTTTATGTTTGCTAACGTTAGAGTGATCGGATTGACAATTAAGATGTAAGCCATTGCCAAAAAGGTAGTAAGTCCACCCATAAATTCTCGACGATAATTTGTTCCAAGTTCTTCAAACTGAAAATACTTTTTCACTTTTTTTCCTCCTTTTGTCGTATAGGATATCCAAAAAAACAAAAAACACTTCGGGAATAGCTCACCGAAGCGTTGACAAAGGTATGTGGAAAATAATTAGGGAATAGAAAATAATAAAATAATAGCAACAAAACCCCTAATGTATATTCAAACACTCACCTCGTAGTCAAGCCATTTACGGTAGCTCGGTAGAAACTCTTGGGCCATATTCCCAATATTATACGACGTAAATCGACATATTTAATTTCCTCTTTATTATACCTAGCTATTTAGCACTAGTCAATAAAAAAAACGAACATTTTTTAAAATGTTCGTTCTAATCGTTCGTAATTTACGGTTATCTTACTTGTCGGGGTTGGACAGTCGGCTCCGCTTTTCGTTTTGTCTAGCTCCGCCTCCTAACCCCTCGAGGTCAAATAACCTCTAACCCACGAAGTCAAAAATCAGACTTCATGGGTTAGAGAACATTTGCTTGTCGGGGTTGGACAGTCGGCTCCGCTTTTCTTATTCCCACTCAATTGTTGCTGGTGGTTTGCTTGTAATGTCATACACTACACGATTAACATGAGCAACTTCATTTACAATTCTTGTTGAGATTGTTTCTAGTACATCCCAAGGAATTCTTGCCCAATCAGAAGTCATACCATCTATGGATGTAACAGCTCTGATTCCAATTGTGTAATCGTATGTTCTAGCATCGCCCATTACACCAACACTACGGATATCAGGTAGTACCGTAAAGTACTGCCAAATATCACGATCTAAGCCTGCTTTCTTGATTTCATCTCGTAGAATAGCATCTGATTCACGGACGATTTCAAGCTTATCTTCTGATATTTCACCTAACACACGAATCCCTAATCCTGGACCTGGGAATGGTTGTCTCCAAACAATTTCATCAGGAATACCTAATTCAGTTCCTAGTGCACGAACTTCATCTTTAAATAGCGTATTTAATGGCTCGATTAATTTAAACTGCATATCCTCTGGGAGACCACCAACATTATGGTGAGATTTTATTGTTTGCGCCGTTGCTGTACCACTTTCAATAATATCGGTATATAACGTACCTTGTGCTAAAAATTCAATACCTTTTAACTTAGTCGCTTCATCATCAAATACATAAATAAATTCGTTACCAATGATTTTTCGTTTTTTCTCTGGATCAGACACACCTTTTAGTTTGCTTAAGAAACGTTCCTTAGCATCCACTTTGATGACATTCATATTAAATCCTTCTGAGAAAGTCTTCATTACGCCTTCTGCTTCATCTTTACGTAATAGACCGTGATCTACAAAAATACATGTTAATTGGTCACCAATCGCTTTATGAATGAGAACCGCAACAACCGAGGAATCTACACCGCCACTTAACGCACAAAGCACCTGCTTGTCGCCAACAGTCTGACGGATTTTATTCATTTCAACTTCTATGAAATTTCCCATTGACCACGTTCCACTTGCTTCACAAACTCCAAAAACAAAGTTTTTTAGCAATTCATTTCCATAAACAGAATGTAATACCTCTGGATGGAATTGAACAGCATATAACTTACGAGACATATCACTCATTGCTGCAATAGGACAAGATGGATTCGTTGCATCAATTGAAAATCCATTAGGCGTTTCCACTACTAAGTCACCATGACTCATCCAAACCACTTGCTGTTCTGGAAGATCTCTAAAAAGTATGGAAGGATTCTTTACATCAATCGTTGCCTTACCGTATTCACGATGCTTGGCTTTTTCTACTTTACCACCAAAATGCAGCGTCATTAGTTGCATTCCATAACAAATTCCCAAAATAGGGATCCCTAATTCAAAAATCGCTTCATCACAACGGAATGAATTTTCCTCATAGACGCTATTTGGTCCACCTGAAAAAATAATTCCAGTTGGGTTTATCTTTTTAATTTCATCAGCTGTAATCGTATGGGGATGTAACTCACTATAGACTCCAAATTCTCTAATACGTCGAGTAATTAATT
Organism: Pseudoneobacillus sp.; assembly: GCA_035631415.1. Taxonomy (GTDB): domain Bacteria; phylum Bacillota; class Bacilli; order Bacillales; family Cytobacillaceae; genus Pseudoneobacillus. The sequence goes on from DASQIV010000282.1 coordinate 3,361, forward strand.
GGTTGTATTGACTACCGAAATCAAGTACAACAATCATTTCTTGGTTTTGAACTTCTTTCACGATTGGTCACCACTTTCTAAAGTATACAATCCTATTATGCCCTTTTACTTTTCAAGCATTAAAAAAAGGTTGTTTTTCACATCTAGATTTTTTATATAGCAAAAAATAAAAAACTAGACTCCCGCTATTCCATAATTAAATAGAAAGGCAGAATTCTAGTTTAATAAACAAAAAAGATCTCTGCCTTCATAGTCAAATCATTTACGGTGATTTGGTAGAAACTTTCGAACCATATTATCGAGGATATACGAAGGAATATTCATTTAGTATTTTTTTATTTTTACCATAGTAGACTTTTTTGGTCAAGCAATCGTCTTTTTAATTAAATTTTCCCACAATTCTTTCGATTCATCCCATGTACCATTTTTCAATGAACCTTTATATAATAGTTGCTCATAGCGTTCTGTCAATCGACTCATAGCTCTTGTGGAGAAAAAGTAATCAATATATTTAGCATAGTCTCTTAGCGTTTGATCCTGCTTTCGTTTCAGACCATATCTTTCAAGCTGCTTTAATAAAGCTAAATACGCTATTCTAAAGTTTTCATCTTTCTTCCGATATCTAAAAGTCCAAACGAGATAATGCGGCATCCATTTTAACCGTTTTTGATAGATAGCAAAAACTACTACCGCTAAAATAATGACTCCCAATAAGAACCCTTTCCATACTCTTTTAATAAACAGATTAGTATCTGTCCACAATCTCTTAAATGAGAACTCGGAAGTTGATTTCGGTTTATCATCACCCTTTAAGCGGTCTGGTGTTTTTGGTTCTGGCTTTTTCTCTGGAAGTGGTGTTTCAGCCTTCTTTGGATCATCCTTATACGTATCATAGTTTAATGATACATTATTGGAAAAGCCCGGCGTCGGTTCAAACGCTAACCAGCCTGACCCTGGGAAATAGACTTCGACCCAAGAGTGCGCATTATTATTCGTCACTTCATATACTTTACGTCCGTTATCAGTAAGCTGTTTATAATCCCCATCTGTATATCCTTTAACCCAACGAGTTGGAATTCCTAAAGTTCGTAGCATGACAGCCATAGAAGTCGAGAAATTATCGCAATATCCCCTTTTTGTATCAAATAGGAATTGCGCCACATAATCCTCTGACCCTTTTGGCACAGCTACGTTCTTTTGATCATAGGAGAATTCATTTCTATCAAAGTACTTCTCAATCGCTCTTGCTTTATCGAACCATGTCTCTTTACCTTTGGTAATCTCTATAGCAAGAGATTGGATATCTTGAGGGAGATTCTCTGGTACTTGAGTATAGCGATTGATAAACACCGGATCCAATCTAGCCTGTTCAGCTGTTTTAATTAGTTGTAATTTACTTACACTATACTTTGGTATCTTATAAAGGAAAGAATAATCACTGATTTGACTATTTTTAAAATAGATTTTCTCAGTAACTGGATTCAATTCATAAGCAGATCTAAAAGGTGTTTCAATTTTTTGAAGCCCAAAAGGATAGATCGCATGCGGATAATTCATGTACGTATAAATCCTGGCTGTTTCTTCTTTTACCTCTACATCCGCTTCAAATGCATAGATCGGAATATCACTGTCAGGCGAGATGGTGCGTCTTTGTATATCTTCTTCAGATGTAACCCATCCCTTTCCTGTATAGAGATCTTTTGATTCCACTCTCCAATAGTGTCTAGCTTCAGATTCTGCACGAAAAACCACTCGATTATCGCCAATGAATGGCCCTCCAAGTTCTGAATCGTCTACACCATACCCAATCCTCTGTGTTGTTCCCGTCTTATCATTCAGGGATTTGATGTATGGTACCGGGTCAGGCCATATAGGTTCCGCTTTTGGTGCAATAAATCCAATCCCCACACTAATGAGGATTAATATGGTTAGTGAAGTTAACCATTTTTTAGAGAATGAATAATCTCTTGCTATTCTTTCCTTAGAAAGAATCCGATTTAATGTTAGGATTCCCATTGCCGCAAACCCTGTCACAACCGTTCTCACAATAGCTCCATTAGCAGAATAAGGAGTAAACGTATCCAAAACGGTTATATATATAAGCGTAATGAGAAAAAAGAGAAATATTCGTTTACGATTTAATAACCAATAATGAATTAAATAGGTCATTAACCATAATAGAACAAAAAAGAGAAGTGTCCGGAAGACGTTCGATAACTCGACCCATTCTCCAGTCACCACATAGGAGATATTTTGTAGCGTATCTTTTACTAATGGTGAAAGCCATTTTAACGAAAAGAAGCTATCTTCATAATAAAAAAGATGTATACAATTACCTATATAGAAAGCCTTTATGAGAAAACTAATCCATATTCTTACGTTGAAAAAGGCAAGTACAAATGATAATAAAATATAAAAGATGAAAACACCTAAATGACCTGTGTCTGTTAATTTATCTAATGGGCGAATCCATTCCCATAACAGCATAAAGCCAAAGGTATATAGTAATAAGGTTCCTACGTCACGTTTAGGTGCTATATGATTCATCTTATACTCACCTCCGAAAAGGCATTCGCAAATTGACCTTCATGAACCATTACAACACGAATTCCCCTGGCATTTGCGACTGTACTTAATGATCTTTCATTTAAAGATAATGACTCTCTTGCTTCTTTCATTAGAAAAATGATCAAAGTTCCCTTTCGGCTAGCAAGAAAACCGGCTTTTTCAAGTAATGACTTTGTTAATTCGGCAGTTACAAGTAGT
>DASQIV010000283.1:0-8334 GCA_035631415.1 Pseudoneobacillus sp.
GCAAAAAAAGTTATTTTTAATTAGAAATTGATGATAAACACAAATTTACTTTAACCTAAATAAATCCATAGAATTTTTTAAAAATAAAAAATCCCCATTTGGACTTGCGACCTATTAGGATACAGTTGCCATTTTAAGGGGATTTTTTATTATTTACTTTCTGATCATTTATTTAACATAATTAATCAAATAGTATTTTTTCTTTCCTCTACGTACGATAGTAAATTGTCCTTCAATACGATCCTTTTCTGAAACTATATAATCTGTTTCAGTTACTTTTTCTCCATTTAGAGAAACAGCCCCGTTCGTTACATCTTCTCTAGCTTGACGTTTAGATGGACTAATGCCAGCGATTACTAAAAGGTCTACTAGGCCAATTTCTTCACCAGTAGAATGGTTATAGGATGGGACATCTTTAAAACCCTGTTTGATTTCTGTAGCTGATAGTGCTTTTACATCACCACTAAATAAGGCATCCGTGATTTTTATCGCTTGAGTTAAAGCTTCTTCACCGTGAATAAGGCGTGTCATCTCTTCCGCTAAGTTCTTTTGAGCCTTGCGTAAATGTGGCTCTTCTTGAACAGATAGATCTAGAGCTTCAATTTCTTCACGTGATAGAAATGTAAAATATTTCAAGTATTTGATCACATCGGCATCAGCAGTATTAATCCAGAACTGGTAGAATTCGTATGGTGTTGTTTTTTCAGCATCTAACCAAACTGCACCACTTTCAGTTTTACCAAATTTAGTACCATCCGACTTGGTCACTAACGGAATCGTCATACCGAAAGCCTTTGATCCTTCCGGAAGCATTTTTCGAATTAATTCTAAGCCAGTTGTAATATTACCCCACTGATCACTTCCGCCAATTTGCAATTTACATTGGTGGTTTTCATATAAATGTTTGAAATCCATTCCTTGCATGATTGTGTACGTAAACTCTGTAAAAGATATACCTGTTTCTAATCGAGTTGCAATTGTTTCCTTAGAAAGCATGTAATTAATCCCGATATGTTTACCGTAATCACGAAGGAATGTAATCATATTCATCGGTTCAGTCCAATCATAGTTGTTAACCATCATGGCGCCGTTTTCCCCGTCAAAATCAAAAATGGCAGCTAACTGTTTTTGTAAACAAGATACATTGTGTTGTACTGTTTCAATTGTTTGAAGTGTTCTTTCTTCAGTAGCTTTAGGGTCTCCAATTAATCCAGTAGCCCCACCAACAAGAACAATCGGGCGATGACCATGATTTTGGAATCTTCGTAATGTTAAAAATGGAAGAAGATGTCCAATATGCATGCTGTCACCTGTTGGGTCCATTCCACAATATAGTGATATTTTTTCTTTATTTAAAAGCTCTTTTAGCCCTTCTTCATCTGTTTGTTGGTATATAATGCCACGCCATTGCAAATCCTGTAATAAATCCATTATGATTCCTCCCATTTTCATTTTATATATATAGTTTGACCTATATTTGGATTTCAGGCTCTTTTAAGCCAAAATAAAAAACGCCCTTGCAAAAATGCAAGGACGCTAATACGCGCGGTACCACCTAGCTTGAGGATTCTTATTCAACGCCAACGCATTGAATGCACTCCAACTCAACATGTTAACGACATGACCGTTTACCACTACTGTCTTCTTTCGTGGTAAAAGCTCCGGGAGGTAATTCATTCTTCTATATGTATCGGTTTACACCAACCACCGACTCTCTAAAACAGGGATAGAAGCACTACTGGTTTCCCATCAAAGCAGTAACAATTTTTAATTAAACCATTTTTACCATAAAATATAGTTAGTTGTCAATTTCCTTTTCTATTTTTCTTTTTTCAAAAAAAGACAATTAAAATTGGAAATATCAGAAAAATGTCATACTGTGTCATCTTCCTTTTCTGATTATGCTATAATTGTATGTGATTTTAGGGGGATTGATTAAATGAATAATGAATCTAATAAATGGGTGGATAGGTGGAAAAGTTTCGTCAATCTTTTCACGCATAAAAGAACAGTCAAAAGCGCCAGAATTACATATCAGGTTATCTGGAATCTAGTCCTTATATTTTTTATTGTTATTCTTTTAGGTGGGGCATTTGCTGGTGGAGTTGGAGCTGGATATTTTGCTTCACTCGTCAAAAACGAACCAATCCAACCGTATGAAAAAATGAAAAAAGAAATTTATAACTACGAGGAAACCTCTGAGCTTTATTTTTCAAATGATGTGTATTTAGGAAATTTAAGAACTGATTTAGAGCGTGAGGAAGTTAAAATAAAGGATGTTTCAAAATATTTAGTTGATGCTGTTATTGCCACAGAAGATGAGTATTTTTATGATCATTCAGGAGTAGTACCAAAGGCCATCTTTCGTGCTCTCTTTCAAGAAGTTACAAATTCTGCTGTGCAATCTGGTGGTAGTACTTTAACCCAACAATTAATTAAGAATCAGATACTTACAAATGAGGTTTCCTTTGAACGTAAAGCAAAGGAAATCCTCTTGGCTTTACGTTTAGAGAAATTCTTTAAAAAAGAAGAAATATTAGAAGCCTATTTAAATGTTTCTACATTCGGAAGAAACTCTTCTGGAAGAAATATTGCTGGAGTTCAAACGGCCGCTAAGGGAATTTTTGGAGTAAACGTTAAAGATTTGACTTTACCACAGGCTGCCTTTATTGCAGGATTGCCTCAAAGTCCATTTGGATATACACCTTTTACAAGAGAAGGTAAATTAAAAAATAATCTTGAGCCTGGCTTATTGAGAATGAAAACGGTCTTAAAAAGAATGCATGATGGTGGATTTATTAATAAACAAGATTATGAGACTGCACTTTCATATGATGTCACAAAGGACTTTATCCCATCTAAATCAAGCAGTATTGAAAAATATCCTTGGTTAACAGTTGAAATTGAACAAAGAGCCGTAGAAATATTAGCAAAAATTTTAGCAGAAAAAGATGGTTATGAGGAAAAAGATTTAAAGGAAAATAAGGAATTAAATGAAGAGTATTTAACACTTGCCAATCGCAATCTACGTCAAAATGGCTACAAAATCCATACAACGATAGATAAAGATATTTATGATGCGATGCAAAAGACGAAGGATGATTATCCTTATTATGGACCTGATAAACCTCAAGTCAAAAAGGACCCTGAAACGGGTGAAGATATTACGGTCCAGGAGCCTGTCGAAGTCGGAGCTATTTTGATTGAAAACAGTACAGGTAAGATTATTAGCTTTGTCGGTGGACGCGATCATAGCCGTGCACAAAGCAATCATGCAACTAGTACTAAGCGACAAAACGGTTCAACCATGAAGCCGTTACTTGTGTATGGTCCAGCTATTGAATTAGGGAAAGCAGCACCAGGAAGCGTTCTTCCAGATGTTGAATTAAGGTTAGACCCTTCTAACCCTGACAAACCTTGGCCACTTAACTATGATAAACACTATAACGGCCTAGTATCTGCTAGATATGCTCTTGCAAAATCTTATAACGTTCCTGCTATTAAGCTATACAAAGATATTATTGATGAGCGGCCAGCTCATTACTTAGAAAAAATGGGATTCAGCTCTTTACTTGAACCTGATTTTACAAATTTATCAACTGCTATTGGATCGTTAGAGCAAGGCGTAACCGTGGAAGAAAATACAAATGCCTTTGCTACTTTCGCAAATGGTGGAAAGTTTGTTGATGCATACTTAATCGATAAAATCTTGGATAACAATGGTAAGGTCATTTATGAGCATCATACTCAATCAGAAGAAGTATTTAGCCCACAAACAGCCTATTTAACTCTTGATATGATGAGGGATGTTATTAAGCGAGGAACAGCATCTGCAATTAACGGTCGTTTAAAATTCCAAACTGACTGGGCAGGGAAAACAGGTACAGGTAATGAATTCCATGATTCTTGGTTTGTGGCAACAAATCCAAATGTAACCTTTGGAATATGGACTGGTTACGATACACCTAAATCATTAGAAATCAAAACTGGCTTAAGTTATAGCTTACGTACAAACTATTTATGGGTTGATTTACTCAATGCAGCATATGACATTAATCCTGATTTAATTGACCCTGCGCAAACCTTTAAAATGCCAGGTGGGATTGTTAAACGATCTTATTGTTCTGTTTCAGGGTTACTTCCTTCTGATACTTGTTCTAAAGCTGGATTGGTAGAAAGTGATCTGTTTAATATGAAATATGCACCAACAGAAGTAGATTCAAGTTTAATTAATGGTAAATATGTTCAAATTGGTGATCAAAAATATTTAGCTCTAGACTCAACTCCAGATGAATTTGCAGAACATGGATTAATCTTAAATCCAGATTATATGGAACAAATTATCGGAGTGAAAATTCCCGAACCAGGACAGCTAATTCCTAAAAAAGACGGTTGGTCAAAAATCCTTGTACCAAATGATAAAATTCAGGAAAATGGTCAAATACCGGATTTCCCTTTACTATCAGTCTCTGGAAACACCATTTCATGGGCTAAGCACGTGGAACCCGATGTCATCGGCTATCGAATTTATACCAGTACAGGTGAGAGAGTTGGAATTGAAAAGTCTGGTTCCGATTATGCCTTTAGTGTAAAAAATGGATCTTATTATGTTACAGCAGTAGATATTGCTGGACAAGAGTCTCCACCTTCTAATTTAGTTGAGGTAGGAAAACCATCCAAATCTGAGCAAGATGATAATTCAGATGAGGAATCCGAAGACAAGTCAGAGGATAAAGATACGGATAGTATTGATCTGATGCCTTTTTCTAATCAAACGAATACTAAGCCCAAATCTAAAAATCATAACTAACGAAAAACGGAAGCGCCTGTAAGGCACTTCCGTTTTTCATTTTAAATTCAGTTACAGCAACAAGGGAATAACAAAGTTCCGTTATTCCTTGACGCCTTCGCTTTTAATCTAATCCAGCTACGGCGCCTAGCCCCTCGAGGTCAAATAATCTCTAACCCATGAAGTCAAAAAACAGACTTCTTGGGGGAAAAATATATTTCCACTTTTCCTTGGTTAGAGAACATTTGCTTGTCGGGGCTGTACAAGGCGCCTTTACTTTTTAATCTTCCATTGTAGATAGGTCACCTGTCGGTAAGTTTAGTTCCCATGCTTTAAGAACACGTCTCATGATTTTACCACTTCTTGTTTTCGGTAATTTATCACGGAAATCAATTTCACGTGGAGCTGCGTGTGCAGCTAAACCTAATTTTACAAACTGACGAATCTCTTCTTTTAATTCTTCTGATGCTTCATAACCATCGCGTAACGCGACAAACGCTTTAATAATTTCTCCCCTAACAGGATCTGGTTTTCCAATAACACCGGCCTCAGCAACTGCTGGGTGTTCAACTAATTTGCTTTCGACTTCAAAAGGTCCCACCCGTTCACCAGAAGTCATAATGACATCATCAATTCTTCCTTGGAACCAAAAATAACCATCCTCATCCATATATGCGGAATCACCAGATACATACCAGTCACCAGGCATAAAATAAGATTCGTATTTTTGTTGGTTATTCCAAATCGTATACATCATGGATGGCCAACCTTTTTTAATAGCAAGGTTGCCCATACGGTACGGAGGAAGTTCATTTCCTTGATCATCTACAATTGCCGCTTCTACACCAGGAATTGGTTTACCCATTGATCCAGGCTTAATTTCCATACATGGATAGTTACAAATAAGCTGGGCACCAGTCTCCGTCATCCACCATGTATCATGAATACGTAACTGGAAGACCTTCATTCCCCAACGAACTACTTCTGGATTTAGTGGTTCCCCTACACTTAATACATGACGAAGTGAAGTTAGGTCAAACTTTTTCACCACTTCATCTCCTGCCCCCATCAACATACGGAACGCTGTTGGAGCACTATACCAAACTGTCACACCATAATCTTCAATGACTTTATACCATGTCTCTGGACTAAAACGACCTCCAACAACGACATTTGAAGCCCCTGCTAACCATGGTCCAAAAATTCCATAAGAAGTTCCTGTCACCCAACCTGGGTCAGCTGTACACCAATAAACATCTTCCTCTTTTAAGTCTAATACCCATTTGGCAGTCTGATAATGCTGAATCATTGCATTATGAACATGTAAAACCCCTTTAGGTTTACCTGTTGAGCCAGATGTATAATGTAGGATTAATCCATCTGTTCGATCAACCCACTCTATATTTAATAATTTACTAGATTCTTTTAATCTTTTATTAAAATCAATATATTTTCCATTTTCTTCGATGTCTTCACCAACTAGGAAAATATGTTTTAAATCCGGCAATTGATCTACAGGTACACGTTTTAATAATTCAGGAGTTGTTACTAAAACTTTAGCGCCACTATCTTCTAAACGGTCCCGTACTGCACCTTCCATAAATGCTTCAAAAAGAGGACCAACGATTGCTCCCAACTTGATTGTCCCTAAAACAGCAAAATATAACTCTGGGGAACGAGGCATAAAAATAAAGACACGATCACCTTTTTCAACATCACCATAAGTTTTTAAAACATTACCAGCTTGGTTAGAAAAGTCTTTCATTTCTTTAAAAGTATATTTTTCCGTTCTTTTTCCATCCGCGTAATATAAGGCAATTTTATTTTTACGATAGGAGACAGCATGTCTATCGATTGCCTCATACGCGATATTGATTCTCCCAGTTTCGGACCAAGAAAATTGTTTTTCTGTTTCTAACCAATCAAACTGCTTGTACACCTCTTCATAATTTGGTAGATTATGATTTCCTTTTATAACTGGTAGCGCTTCCACTTTCACAACATCATCCCCCTAATGAATGTTAAAAAACGTTTATCAATATTATAGTATACTTTTTTCATATTCTCAATTTTAAAAATATTCATTCAGTAGATATAACATCCTTATGCCTTTATACGCTGAAATATATGTCTATTTACAGAAAATTTAGTGAAAGCGCTTTAAATGTGGAGTTTTTATGTATAATATAATATGAATGAACGGATTTATAGGGGTGAACAAATGGAACATAAAAAAATATATAACGCAAAAGAATTAAAGACTCCTCACGGTAATTTATTTATTGAGGGTCCTATCTCTTCTGATAAATTAGCAAGTTATGATTTCCATGAAGATCTTGTAGCTTTTCGCCCACCTGCACAACAACATAAGGCACTTATTGAAATAGCAGGATTACCAGAAGGGAGAATTATTGTTGCAAGGTCAAGACATACCATTGTTGGATATGTCACCTATCTTTATCCAGATCCATTAGAAAGATGGTCTGAAGGAAAAATGGATAATTTAATTGAACTTGGAGCCATTGAAGTCATTCCAGAATTTCGAGGTTGTTCCGTTGGAAAAAACCTACTAAATGTATCAATGATGGATAATGCAATGGAAGATTTTATCGTAATCACCACAGAATATTATTGGCATTGGGATTTAAAAGGTACTGGATTAAATGTATGGGAATATCGAAAGGTCATGGAAAAAATGATGAATTCTGGAGGTTTACAATGGTACGCCACAGATGACCCAGAAATCAGTTCACACCCCGCCAATTGCTTAATGGCCCGTATTGGAAAAAGAGTCGATACCGAATCTATTCAAAGGTTTGATCGCTTACGATTTATGAACCGATTCATGTATTAATTGGACTTCTAAAAGGAGGAAGTTGCCATGATTGTGGAAGAAATAATGAAAGCGGATGTCGTTAGCTTACTAGCGAGTGATACAATTTCAAAGGCCATTTTATTAATGGCTTCAAAAAAAATCCGTCACATACCTGTCATTGATGAACATCATCATGTGATTGGATTAATCACAGATCGTGATATACGCGATGCGACTCCTTCTATATTCCGTGCGAATGAGCATGCAGAAGACTTAGAGAAGCCCATTTCCTCGATAATGAGGAAGAATGTGATTATTGGCCATCCTCTTGATTTCGTTGAAGAAGTGGCAGCTTTATTTTATGAGCACCATATTAGCTGCTTACCAATCGTAAAAGACAAATTATTAGTAGGGATTCTAACAGAAACAGATTTACTGCGTACATTAGTAGAGCTTACAGGAGCACATCAGCCTGGTTCACAAATTCAAGTAAAGGTTCCTAATAAATCGGGAATGCTTTGCGAAATAGCTACTATTATCCGAAATCATCATGCTAATATTCAAAGTGTTTTAGTCTATCCTGATAAAAAAGATGAACAATATAAAGTTCTAGTGATTAGAGTTCAAATGATGAATCCTCTTGGTGTTGTTACAGATTTGCAATCGGCTGGACATAACGTTATTTGGCCTAAACTTCCTGGAGTTTCATCATGATATCCGATTCTATTTT
>DASQIV010000284.1:0-3144 GCA_035631415.1 Pseudoneobacillus sp.
CTACAACTAGTCGTCGACACATATTCCCGCCTCTTAGCCTTTGCGTGAGGCTTTTCCTCTCCGAAAAAGCATCCAAAGATGACGCAAAAGCAAACTGTCGCAGACAATTTGTATAAGACACTTATCCAAACACTAAACACTTGATTTGAAGCGTAGCGAAAGATAACGTGCCTAGAAAAAGGTTCGCAAAAACCGCCCTTTCCCATTAAACACGAAACATTTAGAGCTTGTCAGTGAGGTTTATCATTCTTTGTAACTTTTTCAGCATACTTTTATTAGAATTCCCTTCTAATATATATACTCACTAACCTAACACTCTATCACCATGTGAATTTGGTTGTGAAATAACTAGAAACTCCACATCTTGATCGGAACGGTTTAGGATTTGATGAAGTGCAAGAGGTGGAACCTCAATCCCCTCTTCTTGTTCAAGAGTAAATTCTTCCCCGTTTAATTCCATTACTGCCGTTCCTTTTAATATGAAGAAAAACTGCTGAGACCGATTATGAGAGTGCCTCATTTCACTAGTATTTGGAGGCATTTTTTCAAAAATAACACTCAGTTGGTCATTTTTCACCATATGCCAGCCATCACAATTATCCCCCCATTTATAATGCGAAGCGATCTCTTTATAGACTTTCAAAATATCAGCTCCCTTTTATTTCCTCTATGAAAAATATAACAGTAAATGGAACTAGAATAACAAAAAAATGTGAATACTTATCGATAATATTAAGGATTTTATCTATAAATGAAGGAAATCTGACTGGTCTGGACACTCTTTTAATAAATTTACAGAATAAAGGTCCAGTTTTCTCAAAAAAACCTTAAAAAAATCATCACCTCATCTTGATCATTCAACTTATCTACCTATTTCTCCAATATATCTAGCTAAATCCGCAATATATCTAACCGTTTTAGAGATATATCTGACTAAATCGGCATTCTTACATACTTTGTCACAATATCCCCAATCATTTCCCATCCCAAAATCCGAAGAACACTTCCCCCTCACCCTGTGTTTCCGACTTTGTCACATTTCCCCCATATCACCACCAGCCAAAAAACAAAAAAACACCTCCAGCGTCTAAACGCTAAAGGTGTTTTATAAATAGTCTTATAATTTTTTCTCCACAACGGAAAGGCGATTGATTGCACGTTGAAGAGCAAGTTCAGCACGTTTAAAGTCAACGTTTGCTTGTTGAGCTTCACGTAAGCGTTGCTCAGCACGCTCTTTTGCATGTAAAGCACGCTCGGGATCGATATCGCTAGATTTTTCAGCTGATTGCGCTAAAATCGTTACTTTATCAGGGCGAACCTCTAAAAGGCCTCCACTTACTGCAACTAAATCAGTGCTTCCGCCTTTTTTCAGACGAACAACACCAATTTTTAAAGGAGCAACCATCGAAATATGTCCAGGTAAAATACCTAAGTCTCCGCTCTGAGCTTTCGTACTGACCATTTCCACATCGGATTCATACACCGGGCCATCAGGAGTAACAACACTGACATTAATTGTCTTCATTTTTTACCCTCCTGACTCGATTTAAACCTCAACGCCCATCGATTTAGCTTTTTCAATCACTTCTTCAATGCGTCCAACTAAACGGAATGCATCTTCTGGAAGGTGGTCGTATTTACCTTCAAGAATTTCTTTGAAGCCTTTAACAGTTTCTTTAACAGGTACATAAGAACCCTTTTGTCCTGTAAACTGCTCAGCAACGTGGAAATTTTGAGATAGGTAGAACTGGATACGACGCGCACGAAGTACGACTAATTTATCATCATCTGATAATTCATCCATACCAAGGATTGCAATGATATCTTGTAATTCTCTGTAACGTTGTAATGTTTGCTGAACTTGACGAGACACGTTATAGTGCTCTTCACCAACGATTTCAGGTGACAATGCACGTGAAGTTGATGCAAGTGGATCCACCGCAGGGTAGATACCCATTTCAGAAAGCTTACGCTCAAGGTTTGTTGTTGCATCTAAGTGAGCGAATGTTGTAGCAGGAGCCGGATCCGTATAGTCATCGGCAGGAACATAAATCGCTTGGATCGATGTAACAGAACCTACGTTAGTTGAAGTAATACGTTCTTGTAATTTACCCATTTCAGTAGCAAGAGTTGGTTGGTAACCTACCGCTGAAGGCATACGACCTAATAGGGCAGAAACCTCAGAACCTGCTTGAGTGAAACGGAAGATGTTATCCATGAAGAAAAGAACGTCTTGTCCTTGCTCATCACGGAAATATTCAGCCATTGTAAGACCAGTTAGAGCAACACGCATACGAGCTCCAGGTGGTTCGTTCATTTGTCCGAATACCATCGCTGTTTGCTTGATAACTCCAGAATCAGTCATTTCATGGTAAAGGTCATTTCCTTCACGTGTACGCTCACCAACACCAGCGAATACAGAGATACCACTGTGCTCTTGAGCGATGTTGTTGATTAATTCCTGGATTAATACTGTTTTACCTACACCGGCACCACCGAATAGACCGATTTTTCCACCTTTGATGTAAGGAGCAAGAAGGTCTACTACTTTAATACCAGTTTCAAGGATTTCAACTTCAGTAGAAAGTTGTTCGAATGTTGGAGCATCTCTATGGATAGAGTCACGACGCTCTGCAGCAGGAATTTCGTCTGCAAGGTCAATTGTTTCTCCTAATACGTTAAATACACGACCAAGTGTCACATTTCCAACTGGAACGGAGATTGGCTTACCAGAGTCAACTGCTTCAATTCCACGAGTAACACCATCAGTAGATGACATCGCGATTGTACGCACTGTATCATCACCTAAATGAAGGGCTACTTCAAGAGTTAAGTTGATGTCAACTTCTGATTCGTTACGCGCTTTATGGCTGATTACTAATGCGTTATAGATTTCTGGTAATTGACCGCTTTCGAACTTTACGTCAATAACCGGACCCATAACTTGAAGAACGCGTCCTATGTTCATCGTTTTCCCTCCTTACGTACTCTTAACAGAAAGGCAAGAAGGAGCCGACGGGGGTCCTTCTGCCGAATATTTTATAAAAACTGGTCTAGCTTCAGCGGCTAGCCCCTCGAGGAAAAATTCAAATCATTTTTCCTTGGTCTTAAGCCACTCCATGAACGAAGGCAAAGAACGCCTTC
>DASQIV010000285.1:0-2475 GCA_035631415.1 Pseudoneobacillus sp.
CATGTAATCCTGCCCAAGCACCTCCAACATACTAGCCCTCATCAAGCGAGCAATATACGCCATTGGCATCATTGCTAAAGCAATCGTCGGTAAAATCGTATGTGCCCAAGAGCTCCATGTCGCAACCGGAAGGATTCCCCATTCAACGGCAATAAAATTAATTAAAAAAGTTGCCAATATAAAACTCGGCACAGAGATTCCAGTAATCGCTAGAATCATAGATAGATAATCCGGCCATTTATTCCGATTGAGTGCAGCGATCACACCTAATAAAACCCCAAATGTAACAGCCACGACCATCGCTTGCACACCAAGATGGAGAGAGATTGGAAATCCTTGTTCAATAAAGTCATTGACAGTCATTGTGGAAGACTTCAGTGAAGGGCCAAAATCAAATTGAAGAAGTGACTTTAAATAGAGTAAGTATTGAACAATCAGAGGCTTATCAAGGTTATAATGTTTGTTTAAATTCTCGTAAACGGCAGGCGGCATCGTTCCTTCTCTTGCAAAGGGATCACCTGGAATCGAGTGCATGATAATAAAAGTGAGAGTAATGATAGCCCACAAGGTTAAGAGTGACCAGCCTATTCGACTTATCATATATTTGATCATGTCATTTCCTCTTTCTTTTTCGTACGTTTTAAGGAAAATGAGGCATGCAGTTTCGTTATGGCACGCCTCATCCTTTTGATTCTAAGACTCTTGCAAAAACTAGATTACTTTTTTAAAAGTTTATAAAAATACGAAAGTCGCCTTATTCAATGTCTGCATATTTAAATGATGGATAATCATTGATTAACGTGTAAATACCGGTGACATTCGGTTTATATACATGTGGCTTTGTATAGAAAAAGATTGGAATTATCGGTGATTCGTCCATCAAAATCTCTTCTGCCTTGTGCATAGCGTCCATCCGAATAGCTGTATCATCAGACGTTTTCGCAAGTTGGATCAGCTCATCGTATTCCTTATTGCCCCATTTCGGATCATTATAAGATGCATCAGAAAGGAACAAATCAAGGAATGTCATTGGATCGACATAATCACCAATCCAGCCTGAACGACTCACGACATAGTCTCCCGTCTTTTGACGATCTAACTTAACCTGCTGCTCGACATTTTCTAGTGTCATTTCAATTCCAAGATTTTTTCTCCATGACTCCTGGATTGTTTCACCTATTGCCTTATGCTTTTCATCTGTATTATATAAATAGACGAAAGGCGGTAATTTCTTTAACCCTTCTTCTTTTAAGCCTTCTTCAAATAATGCTTTCGCTGCCTTCACATCTTCCTGAATGAGTTCGCCTGCATTTTCTTGGAAGTCGCCATTCACATCTAGAATACCTGGAGGGACTAGGGAGAAGGCTGGCTTTTGCCCACCTTGAGCCACATGCTCGACGATTTCCTGTCTATTGATAGTCATCGATAACGCTTTTCTAATTTTAGGATTATTGAAAGGTTTCACTTTTGTATTAATAGAAAGATAGTAAGTGGCCAAATCAGGTCCGTTATGCATTTCTGGATCCTTGTCGGCAATAAGCTTTCCGGTTACATCCGGTGGCAATGATTTTTCTGTTAGTAAATCAAAATCCCCTGATTTGTACATTTGCCATGCCGTGTTTCCATCCACAATAATCGACAATTCGACTCCATCCAAGTTGATCTTGTCTTTGTCATAATAAAGATCGTTTTTTTCTAAGACGATTTTCTCTTTATGTTTCCATTCAGTTAATTTAAACGGTCCATTAGATACATAGGTATCACCATTTTTATACCAATCTGGATTTTCTTCCTGTACCTTTTTGTTAATTGGGTAATATGTGTAGAACGACGTTAAATCTATAAAGTAAGGTGTTGGCTGTGAAAGTGTTACTTCTAGCGTTTGGCTATCCAGCGCCTTTACTCCTACAGCTTCTTCGCCTGCCTTTCCCGCATTATAATCCTCCGCTCCCTTTAAATAGTAGAGCTGATAGGAATAAACGGAGCCTGTCTCAGGATTCAACACATATTTCCATGCATATTCAAAATCCTTTGCTGTTAAAGGATCACCATTCGACCATTTCATACCCTCTTTAAGGTGAAACGTCCAAGTTAAACCATCTTCACTAGACTCCCAGCTTTTTGCCATACCTGGCAGAATCTCCCCTTTGGGTGATTTAACTGTCAGTCCCTCAAACACATGGTTAAGGACCCAAGAATCATGTGTCCCTTCTGCCAAACCTGGGTGAAGAGATCCTGGCTCTTCTGAATTGTTCGTTCGAAGAATTTTCTTTTCTCCACTTTTGTGATCTGCTTGGCTACTATTTGTTGAAGCTTCTTTATCAAAAGAAGAACATCCTGAAACTAAAAGCATAATAGCTACTAGCAATAATGCAAAAAATGAATATCTTTTCTTTCTCATCTTTTCTCCCCCTTTTTTTGTACACATTTAAGATTACCAATTGAAAAGGAGCTTGAATAATATCCAAAAAGCAT
>DASQIV010000286.1:0-2714 GCA_035631415.1 Pseudoneobacillus sp.
ACCTCTTGACGGAATGAACGATACAATTTCATGTGCTCAAGGAAAATTACTGGGTCATTATCACGAATCGCCGAAATTAATAATCCTTTTGCATCATAAGGAGTAGATGGAATAACAACCTTTAATCCTGGTTGTTGAGCCATTAGTCCTTCCAAACTATCTGCATGCATTTCAGGCGTATGTACACCGCCTCCAAATGGCGAGCGAATAGTAACTGGTGAATTATAACGACCACCTGAACGATAGCGCATACGAGCTAACTGACCAGAAATAGAATCCATTACTTCATATACGAAACCGAAGAACTGAATTTCTGGTACTGGACGGAAGCCTTGTAAACTAAGACCAACTGCTAATCCACCGATACCAGATTCAGCAAGTGGTGTATCAAAAACTCGGTCTTCACCGAACTCTTTCTGAAGGCCCTCAGTTGCACGGAAAACCCCGCCATTTACGCCTACGTCTTCACCGAAAATTAATACATTCGGATCATTTCGCAGTTCTGTACGTAACGCATCCGTGATTGCTTGAATCATTGTCATTTGCGCCATGGCTTACTTCGACTCCTTCTCTTTATATATTTCATATTGTTCTTTTAAGTTATGCGGTAATTCTTCATACATTATAGAAATTAAGTCAGTCACTTTTTGCTTTGGAGCCTTATCCGCTTCAGCAATTGCTTCCTTAATATCATCTTTTGCTTTTTCAATTGTTTCGTTTTCCAATTCTTCGTTCCAAATACCTTTTTTCTCTAGGAATTTACGGAAACGAACTAGAGGATCCTTTTTCTCCCATTCATTATCAAGCTCAGCAGTACGATAGCGAGTTGGATCGTCCCCTGCCATAGTATGTGGGCCATATCGGTAAGTTAATGTTTCAATTAATGTTGGTCCTTCACCGTTGATGGCACGTTCACGAGCTTCTCGAACAGCTGCATAAACCGCTAATGGATCCATACCATCTACTTGAATTCCTAAAATACCTGCTGCAACCGCTTTTTGAGCAATTGTTTTTGCTGCAGACTGCTTTTCAACTGGAGTTGAAATTGCAAAACGATTATTCTGAACAATAAAAATTGCTGGAGCTTTAAAAGCACCTGCGAAGTTAATACCTTCGTAAAAGTCACCTTGAGATGCTCCACCATCACCTGTATAAGTAATCGCAACAGATTTTTGTCCACGTTTCTTCATACCAAGTGCTACACCAGCTGTTTGAATGTATTGAGCACCAATAATAATTTGTGGCGCAATAGCATTTACTCCCTCAGGAATATTTCCGCCTTGGAAATGACCTCTAGACCATAAAAATGCCTGAGACAACGGCAAGCCATGCCAGATCATTTGCGGAACATCACGATATCCAGGTAGGATAAAATCTTCTTTTTCTAATGCAAATTGTGAAGCTAATTGAGATGCCTCTTGTCCTGCAGTTGGTGCATAGAAACCTAAACGTCCTTGACGATTTAAAGAAATAGATCTTTGATCCAAAATGCGTGTATAAACCATCCGGCGCATTAATTCTTGTAATTGCTCATCGCTTAATTCTGGCATTGCTGCTTCATTAACGATTTCGCCCTCTTCATTTAATACTTGGACTGTTTGAAATTGCTTCTCTACATTTTCGAATTGAGTAGCAGAATCGAAAAATGCCTTTTTTACCTTTGAAGCCATCTAAGTCACCTCTTCCTCTCATTTAAAAATTAAAAAATGACAATAGTAAATACTTATTTAGATTACCCAAAAACACGTTTTATTAAAAAACCTTTGTTTAAAAGCCAATAAACGAACTTTTGAATAATTCCCCACAGAAAATAATAAAAATCATCATCCTGCAAAACGGGACAATATCTTCTGTATTAGTAATTTACTATAAAAATATAATACAACTTCCATCTACATTTTTTAGTTTACAACATGCAATTTATATTCGTCAATTACTATGTATTATAATTTTACATCATTATCAGCTTATTAATATTACACCCCTTTTATCAAACTGTATTATTTACTTCCCATAGTCTGTATTACAATGAAAATAAAAAACGACATAAAAAAGAGACGGTATACCCTCCGCCTCTACTCATTTACTATTTTGAAACCAGCTTCTTGATAAAAAGCTAATTTCAGCTTATTGTACTTCTCTGTTTGACCATTAAATTGCTCATTGATTTGATAAATTTCTTCATACATTTTATTAATTTTATTTAGTTGATTTTCGATTTGCTCGATAGTCAACTCCTTATTTTTAAACAATTCATATAGTTCCTTATCATATTCTACAGCTTGAAGATAAGCTTTTTGAAGTTGGTTATGTAGCCTATATCTTTCAATCATCGAATCATACAATTTTTGGGCATCCTTTTTCAAAGAGTCTTCTTTTAAATCTTTAATGTAAGGAGCTAACTCTTTAAAGACATCTTCAGACTTTTGGATACTTTCCGTTTCTAAACCCATTAATTTTTTTCTTTCTTCAACTAACGAAAGTGCTTCGTTTGATAATTCTAGTATTTTGTCATGTTCTTTCATCCCTAAGGTAATAATCTGATCATAAAGTGCTTTTTCCTTTTTTTCCGCCTCTACTAATGGGTCTTGTTGATCTTTAAATGTATTTTCTGCAACTACTACCTTTTCCATTACTTCATACATTTTTTCAGGAGTTGTTTTTTGATTGAGGCAACCACTTATTAAAAATAAGATGCTAAAAAATAAAATGGT
>DASQIV010000287.1:0-7533 GCA_035631415.1 Pseudoneobacillus sp.
GAAGCAAAAAGAGACTCAATAAGAGCCGAAGTTCTGGAAAGTAGTGATGAACTTGAATAACAAGACGATTTTACCAGGAGCAACAATTGGAATTATCGGTGGCGGTCAGCTAGGTCGAATGATGGCTTTAGCGGCAAAAGCGATGGGGTTTCGAATCGCAGTATTGGAACCTATAGGAGATTCCCCTTGTGGCCAAGTAGCTGATGTGGAAATTATCGGCGCTTACGATGATCGTGTGGCAATTAGTCAATTAGCCGAAATAAGTGATGTCATCACCTATGAATTTGAAAATATTGATGCTGACACTTTAGGTTGGTTATGTGAGTTAACATATGTTCCACAAGGCCCAAAGCTTTTAACGGTCACTCAGGACAGAATTAAGGAGAAGGCAGCCATCCTTGAAGCTGGTGTGGAGGTAGCTCCTTATGAAGTGGTTATTAGCTTAGAAGAGCTTTTAGCAAAAATAAAGATCATTGGCTTTCCAGCTGTGCTTAAAACAGCAAGAGGAGGCTATGACGGAAAAGGTCAGCTAGTGATAAAAGAGATAGATGATTTGAGGAAGGCAGATTCTCTTTTACAACACGGAGATTGCGTCTTAGAAAAATGGGTCACTTTTGAAAAAGAAATATCCGTTATTGTCACTCGCAAACTAAATGGAGAAACAGCCATCTTTCCTGTAGCCGAAAACATTCATCAAGAAAATATTTTACAAACAACGATTGCTCCTGCAAGAATTTCTCAAGTGGTCCAAGAGGATGCGGTAAAAAAGGCAAAACAAATTGCGGACCATCTTGGGTTAGTAGGAACACTTGCGGTTGAAATGTTTGTGACGAGTGAAGGCATGATTTATATAAATGAATTGGCGCCACGTCCGCATAATTCAGGGCACTATACCATTGAAGCGTGCGAAACCTCTCAGTTTGAACAACATATAAGAGCCATCTGTAATTGGCCATTAGGAAGCACCGAGCTATTAAAACCAGCAATTATGGTCAATCTATTAGGGGAACATATAGAAAACGTTTTGGCTGAAATTCCTGTAATGAATAAAGATTGGAAGGTTCATCTTTACGGTAAAAAAGAAGCAAAGGTGAAGCGAAAAATGGGGCATGTCACCATTCTAACTGCTAAAATAGAGAACGCCCTTTCAGAAATAGAAAAAAGCAACATCTGGAAAGTAGTAACACAAACACATTAACGCTTTAAAGCCCTGGGGGTCAGACCCCCGGTGCGTTAATGTGGTAAAGAGTTGAAATGAAGGATCGGAGGATATTAGAATGATTGATCGTTATACACGCCCGGAGATGGGTTCGATTTGGACGGAGGAAAATCGCTTTCAAGCATGGCTTGAGGTGGAAATATTAGCTTGTGAAGCTTGGGCTGAGCTTGGAGAGATTCCAAAGGAAGATGTTGTAAAGCTTCGTGAAAATGCTAGCTTCGATATTAATCGAATTAAAGAAATTGAAGAGGAAACAAGACATGATGTGGTTGCGTTTACGCGCGCAGTTTCCGAAACACTTGGGGAAGAAAAGAAATGGGTGCATTATGGCTTAACTTCAACGGATGTTGTCGATACAGCCCTTTCCTATGTGATCAAACAAGCAAATGTCATTATACGTAAAGACATCGAAGCATTTATTGAAATACTTAAAGTAAAAGCAAAAGAGCATAAATATACCGTTATGATGGGAAGAACGCACGGTGTACACGCTGAACCTACCACCTTTGGACTTAAGCTCGCTTTATGGTATGAGGAAATGAAGCGCAATCTTATTCGCTTTAACCAAGCGGCTACGATGATTGAAGTAGGGAAAATCTCTGGAGCGGTTGGCACCTATGCCAATATTAATCCATTTGTCGAGCAGTATGTATGTGAACAGCTGGGCCTTGAAGCAGCACCAATCTCAACGCAAACCTTACAAAGAGACCGTCATGCTCAATACATGTCGACTTTAGCTTTAATTGCAACATCCATTGAAAAATTTGCAATTGAAATTCGTGGCTTACAAAAGAGCGAAACGCGTGAGGTGGAAGAGTTTTTTGCGAAGGGTCAAAAAGGCTCATCCGCAATGCCGCATAAGCGTAATCCAATCGGCTCTGAAAATATGACTGGAATGGCACGTGTGATTCGCGGCTATATGATGACAGCCTATGAAAATGTTCCTTTATGGCATGAAAGAGACATTTCTCATTCCTCAGCAGAGCGAATCATTCTACCTGACGCAACCATCGCATTGAACTATATGCTGAATCGTTTTGGAAACATCGTCAAAAATTTAACCGTATTTCCTGAAAACATGAAACGAAATATGGACCGTACATTAGGTCTTATCTATTCACAAAGAGTACTTTTAGCTTTAATTGATAAAGGTTTTTCTAGAGAAGAAGCGTATGACACCGTACAACCAAGAGCTATGGAAGCATGGGAAAAACAAGTACCTTTCCGCAGTCTGATTGAAGCAGATGCAACGATTACTTCTCAACTAACTTCTGAAGAAATTGCCGATTGCTTTGATTACAAATACCACTTACAGCACGTTGACACCATCTTTGAAAGACTAGGATTGTAACCAAAAAGGAAGGGGGAATAGCCCCCTTCTAACCATTGCTAGACTGAAGATTCCTAATATTCCTATAATAAAATTTTCCTGGTGCAAGAAATCTAACATTTTTTAGGAGGCGTAAGAAGTGGAAAAAGGACAGTTACTTTATGAAGGTAAAGCTAAAAGAATTTATTCAACCGATGAAGAGTCAATCGTTTGGGTGGAGTACAAGGATTCTGCTACTGCGTTTAATGGAGAGAAAAAGGCTGAGATTTCAGGTAAAGGTCGTTTAAATAATGAGATTACTAGTTTGATATTTTCGAAGCTTCATCAACAGGGAATCGAATCTCACTTTATCAAAAAGCTTTCTCCGACAGAGCAATTAGTGAAAAAAGTACAAATCATTCCTCTAGAAACGGTTGTCCGTAATATGGCAGCAGGAAGCTTATCAAAAAGAACCGGTTTGCCTGAAGGACAACAGCTTCGCCAGACATTAGTTGAATTTTATTTTAAAAATGATGCGTTAGGCGATCCGCTCTTCACAGAAGATCACATCTTCGAACTAGAGCTAGCAACTAAAGAACAACTGGAGACCTTAAAACAAAAAGCTTTACTTGTAAATAAAGTGTTAACTGACCTTTTCACAGAACTAGAAATCCTTTTAGTCGATTTTAAGCTAGAGTTTGGTACCGATGAAAATGGTCATATCCTTCTAGCTGACGAGATTTCACCAGATACTTGCCGTCTTTGGGACGCGAACACAAATGAGAAATTAGATAAAGATGTATTCAGACGTAATTTAGGGTCATTAACAGATGCTTATGAAAAAATCTTAGCCAAATTAGGGGGAGCCTTACATGTTTAAAGTAAAAGTTTATGTAACCTTACGTGAAAGTGTATTAGATCCACAAGGAGTGGCTGTGAAAAACTCTCTGCATTCTTTAAATTTTTCTGAAATTGAAGAGGTTCGCA
The DNA here is from genome assembly GCA_035631415.1 of Pseudoneobacillus sp. Classification (GTDB taxonomy): domain Bacteria; phylum Bacillota; class Bacilli; order Bacillales; family Cytobacillaceae; genus Pseudoneobacillus. Next base: position 3,516 of record DASQIV010000287.1, read on the forward strand.
TCGGAAAGTATATGGAATTAACGGTTAAAAAATCAGACAGACCCGTTGAAGTCGTTGTAAAAGAAGCTTGTGAAAAATTACTGGCCAATACGGTTATTGAAGATTACCGATATGAAATCGAGGAGTGTGTTGCACAGTGAGATTCGCAGTCATCGTTTTTCCTGGCTCCAATTGTGATGTCGATATGTTTCATGCCATCAAGGATGAGCTTGGAGAAGAAGTGGAATATGTGTGGCATGATCAAGACAGCTTAGAGGGATATGATGCGATTCTGTTACCAGGTGGTTTTTCGTATGGTGACTACCTTCGCTGTGGCGCGATTGCTCGCTTTAGCAACGTAATGAAGGAAATTGTGAGAGCGGCTGAAGCAGGAAAACCTGTACTAGGCGTATGCAATGGTTTTCAAATTTTACTAGAAGCTGGATTATTGCCTGGAGCTATGCGTCGTAATGAAAGCTTAAAATTCATTTGCAAGCCGGTGAGTTTAAAAGTGGAAAACAACCAAACATTGTTCTCGAGCGGTTATGCTCAAAATGAAGTTATAACAGTACCTATTGCTCATGGTGAAGGAAACTACTACTGTGATGAGGAAACTCTACAAACCTTAAAAATGAATAATCAAATCGTCTTTACCTATGAAGGCGAAAATCCGAACGGAAGTATGGCTAATATTGCAGGGATCACGAATGAAAAAGGAAATGTCCTTGGCATGATGCCACACCCTGAAAGAGCGGTCGATTCTCTTTTAGGTGGCGCAGACGGTCTGAAACTTTTTCAATCAATCGTAAGAAGCTGGAGGGAATCAAATGTCGTTAAAGCTTGAGCCAACTGTGGAACAGATTAAAAACGATAATCTATACCGTGAAATGGGTATTTCAGATGAAGAATTTGCGATGATTGAAAAGGTTCTCGGAAGACTTCCGAACTTTACGGAAACTGGATTGTTTTCGGTTATGTGGTCGGAACATTGTAGCTATAAAAATTCAAAGCCATTATTAAGAAAATTCCCGACGTCAGGTGAACGAGTGTTACAAGGTCCTGGGGAAGGTGCAGGAATTGTTGACATTGGTGACGGTCAGGCCGTTGTTTTTAAAATTGAAAGCCATAACCATCCATCTGCGATTGAACCTTATCAAGGTGCAGCAACCGGTGTAGGCGGAATTATCCGCGATGTATTTTCGATGGGAGCTAGACCAATCGCTCTATTAAATTCGCTTCGTTTCGGTGAGTTAACTTCTCCTCGAGTGAAGTATTTGTTTGAAGAGGTTGTGGCCGGATTTGCAGGCTACGGAAATTGTATTGGGATTCCAACTGTTGGTGGTGAGGTGCAGTTTGACTCATCCTATGAAGGAAATCCACTCGTCAATGCCATGTGCGTCGGCTTAATCAATCATGAAGATATTAAAAAAGGTCAAGCGCACGGTGTTGGCAATACCGTCATGTACGTGGGAGCAAAAACGGGTCGCGACGGTATCCACGGGGCAACCTTTGCTTCTGAAGAGTTAACGGATGCGTCGGATGAAAACCGTCCAGCGGTACAAGTAGGCGACCCTTTCATGGAAAAGCTTTTACTTGAAGCATGTTTAGAGTTGATTAAGTCTGATGCGTTAGTTGGGATACAAGATATGGGAGCAGCTGGTTTAACAAGCTCTTCAGCAGAAATGGCTAGTAAAGCAGGCTCCGGAATCGAAATGAACCTAGACTTAGTGCCTCAACGTGAAACAGGGATGACAGCCTATGAAATGATGCTTTCTGAATCACAAGAACGAATGCTGATTGTGGTTAAAAAGGGTCGCGAGGATGAAATCGTTGACCTATTTTCGAAGTATGGCTTAGAAGCAGTGGCAGTGGGTAGGGTTACCGATGATAAAATGCTTCGCCTACTACACAAAGGTGAAGTGGTAGCCAATGTACCTGCGGATGCACTTGCTGAAGAGGCACCTGTTTATTATAAGCCCTCATCAGTACCAGCTTATTTTAAAGAATTTCAAGCGATGGACAATGATATTCCATCCATTGATGATTATACAGAAACGCTTCTATCGCTTTTACAACAACCAACTATCGCAAGTAAAGAATGGGTTTATGAGCAATACGATCATATGGTTCGCACAAATACAGTGGTTTCTCCAGGATCAGATGCAGCGGTAGTAAGAATTCGTGGTACTCGTAAGGCTCTTGCGATGACAACAGATTGTAATTCACGATATTTATATTTAGATCCTGAAACAGGCGGGAAAATTGCGGTTGCAGAGGCGGCTAGAAATATTATTTGTTCAGGCGCAGAACCTTTAGCCATTACGGACTGCTTAAATTTTGGAAACCCGGAAAAGCCAGAAATTTTCTGGCAGTTTGAAAAAGCGGTTGATGGTATGAGTGAGGCTTGCCGAGTATTACAAACACCTGTAATTGGCGGAAACGTTTCTTTATATAACGAAACAAATGGGACAGCGGTTTACCCAACCCCTGTTGTAGGGATGGTTGGATTAGTGGAAGACCTTGAGCATGTCACGACTCAAGCATTTAAGCAAGCGGGAGATCTTATTTATTTAGTAGGAGATACAAAAGATGAGTTCGGTGGCAGTGAGCTTCAAAAGCTAACTTATGGCCGCATTTTTGGGAGAGCTCCTGAGTTGGATGTGGAAGTAGAACATGTCCGTGGACAACAGGTCCTACAAGCGATTCGCGAAGGTTTAGTACAATCTGCTCACGATTTAGCAGAAGGTGGATTGGCTGTTGCGGTAGCGGAAAGTTTATTTGGAACGGAAGGTCTTGGTGCTGAGGTTCAGGTCAGCGGCAACCTTGTTTCAGCTTTATTCAGTGAATCTCAGTCACGTTACTTAATTTCTATTAAAAAAGAACATCAGGAACAGTTTGAGAGTTTAGTAGATGCAAAACTTATTGGAAAAGTAACCGATTCGTCTTTATTAAAAATCGCTAGTGGTAACGAAAAGCTTATCTTATCTCAAGTTGCTGAGCTGGAAAAGGCTTGGAGAGGAGCAATTCCATGCTTGCTGAAATAAAAGGATTAAACGAGGAATGTGGAGTTTTCGGGATTTGGGGTCACCCCAATGCAGCGGAAATTACGTATTACGGTTTGCATAGCCTCCAGCATCGCGGTCAAGAAGGTGCGGGAATGGTTGTAACGAATGGCGAGATTTTAAAGGGGTTAAAGGGAGAAGGTCTTGTTACAGAGATTTTCACTTCTGATGCGATGAAGGATATAAAGGGGAAGGCTGCCATTGGTCATGTACGTTATGCAACGGCTGGAGGCGGCGGGTATGAAAACGTTCAGCCTCTCCTCTTTCACTCACAAAGTGGGAGCTTGGCGCTTGCTCATAATGGAAATCTAGTCAATGCAACGGCTTTAAAGCATCAGCTAGAAGCACAGGGCAGTATTTTTCAAACGAGCTCTGATACGGAAGTGTTAGCCCATTTAATCAAGCGAAGCGGCTTTGCCTTAATGAAGGATCGTGTAAAAAATGCGCTAACAATGTTAAAAGGAGCATATGCGTTTTTAATCATGACAGAAACTGAGCTAATGGTGGCGTTAGACCCACATGGCTTGCGTCCGTTGTCAATTGGTAGATTAGGAGATGCTTATGTTTTAGCTTCTGAGACATGTGCTCTTGATATTGTTGGAGCGGAATTTGAACGAGATGTCCTTCCAGGCGAACTCGTAATCATCGATGACGAAGGAATTCGTTCGGAAATGTATTCGTATACGACCACAAAAGCGATGTGTACGATGGAATATGTTTATTTTTCAAGACCGGATAGTAATATTCACGGAATCAATGTTCATACAGCACGTAAAAATTTAGGCAAGCGCCTGGCATTCGAAGCCCCAATTGATGCAGATGTGGTGACAGGTGTACCGGATTCAAGTATTTCAGCAGCGATTGGATATGCAGAGGCTTCGGGTATTCCTTATGAAATGGGATTGATTAAAAATCGATATGTGGGGAGAACCTTTATCCAGCCTTCTCAATCGTTGAGAGAACAAGGTGTAAAAATG
>DASQIV010000288.1:0-3443 GCA_035631415.1 Pseudoneobacillus sp.
TCCCAATTATGAGTAACCGATAAGCGATAATTAGTACAGACAGAATAAGACCCATTCGATAGCTGCCATATAAAAAAGCTAATATTAGGGGAATGTAGCGGAAATCTAAAATATAGCTATCACTTATTGAAACAGGTGCACTCATACATAGAATGATGGAAATACCAGATAGAACTCCTAAGACCCTGTTTCTTTGTTTGGTCGTTTGTGCTTTTTTTAGAAAGTAGGATTGAAATAAGAGCAAAGGAAATAGAATAATTAGTACTTGAAAAAGCCATAATTCAATAGGAAAATGGATTGCATCGCTAATGTTTCCAAAAACCAATAACCTCACCTCTATTCGTTATTTATACGGTAATTACATTATAATTAGGAACAACAAAAATGACTGTTAGTTAAATCACGTATAAAAGAAAAAAAGGGTTAGAATCCGATTGTAGTCGAACCTAACCCTCTTTATTTTTGCTTAAAAATTATATAATCGTTATCCAGCTCGAACGGCTAACCAAGTCGCTTCTACATACTTCTTAATCATCACTTGATAGAATACCAAAGATACGTAAAAGGCTGATAAATAGATTAAGGAAATCAAGATATAGATTTAATGCCATTAGAGGCACTTCCTCCGCACTTACACCGTAATTCTTCATACGATTGAAATCGAATAAAACATAGCCACTAAACACTAATACCCCAATGAAGGAGAAAGCAAGCATACCAGTAGAACTTAATTGAAAGAAAATATTAAAGATCGAAATCGCAATCAGTGCAAGAAGTGCAGCCATTAGCATTCCGCCTAAAAACGATAAATCTCTTTTTGTTGTGGTTGCATAAACGGCTAAACCTGTAAAAACTACAGCTGTTGTTCCAAGAGCCATTAAGACAACGTTAGCACCTACTGTTGCTAAATAATGCGAGACAATCGGGTAGGTGGTAATACCGGAGACGAAAGTAAAAGAGTATAAGAACGTATAGGAAATGGCTTTTCTTTTACGCAAAAAGAAAGCAAATAATAACATCCCAAATTCCAGCAATACTAATGGTAAAAATAATGCTGGTGGTACAAAAACTCCGGCCATCATTCCAATCACAGCAATCGCTAAGGATAAGGAAAAAGCTCTTAAAACGGATGGCAGATATTCAGTAGCTGTTTGTTGAACATACATATTCATTCACCTCTTATGTTTTGTAAAATGTAATACGAACTTACAATCGATAAGGTTTCATTCTTTAATAAGAATCGTCAGAGCCTTTAACTAGATCTTTTTTAAGCAAGTCACGGATTTCCATTAATAGCTCTTCTTTTTTATCTTTGTTAGGTGTGGCTTCAACAGGAGGTTGTTCCTTTTTCTTAAAACGGTTAAGGGCGCGTACCACTAAAAAGATTGAAAAAGCGACAATAAAGAAATCAATTATGTTTTGCAAAAAAGTACCATACTCAAGCTTGGCTTCTCCAATAGGAAGATATAACCTTGTTAAATCCACTCGTCCAAGTAAAAAACCTACTAATGGTGTGATAATATTATTAACCAAGGAAGAAACAATTTTTCCAAATGCTGCACCAATAACGACCCCAACGGCAAGGTCCATAACATTCCCTTTTAACGCGAATTTCTTAAATTCATTCCACATGTTGTTTTTCCTCCAAAAAGTAGTTCTTGTACCATTATAGGTTTACATTAGCAAAATATTCGTATAAACTCCAATAAACATACTCTACATAATTTTTCCGTTGACAGAAGGCGAGATTTTCAATATAGTAGCTAATGTTAGTAAACTGTATAAAAGTTCCCGACATTGGGAGAGGTTCATAGCGCAAAACCCTCTATAAAAAACTATGGATTTGATTTGACATTGTCAGCCATATCCTAGGGGATATGGCTTTTCTATTTGAATTGAAATAAGGGAGGTTTCCATCATGGGTGGAAGAAAAGATGAAGAATTAACAGGAATTACGCTATTAGGTAACCAAGGAACAAAATATGTATTTGAATATGCGCCAGAAGTATTAGAAGCATTTGATAATAAACATCCAAACCGTGATTACTTTGTAAAATTCAACTTTCCGGAATTTACAAGTCTTTGTCCAAAAACAGGGCAACCTGACTTTGCAACTATTTATATTAGCTATATTCCAGAACAAAAGATGGTGGAAAGTAAATCACTAAAGCTTTATCTATTCAGCTTCCGTAATCATGGAGATTTCCATGAAGATTGCATAAACATTATTATGAATGACTTAATCGAACTAATGGATCCAAGATATATTGAAGTATGGGGTAAATTCACACCAAGAGGTGGGATTTCGATTGACCCTTATACAAACTACGGAAGACCTGGAACAAAGTACGAACAAATGGCAGAATACCGTATGATGAATCATGATTTATATCCAGAGAAAATTGATAATCGTTAATTTTAATGAGACTGACCCTTTCTTTTGTGAAAGGGTCAGTCTTTTTCCGAAGAAGAGGTCGTTTAAAAGTGCTGTAAATGTGACAAAGTTAGTAATATTCTAATTTTAGTCAGATAAATCTTTGCAATAATAAGATAGATGCTTCAAAAGGTAAGATAAATCCTCAAAAGGGTCAGATAAATGCTTTTTAAATACAAAAACTCGCCTCCAAAAAGGCGAGTTTTCTGTATCATTTCATTAAAAAGCCCAGTTTCCACCACGGAAGACAGGTTCAACTGTTCCATCTGCTTTGATTCCGTCGATATCCATATCGCTTGAACCTATCATGAAGTCAACATGTGTTAAGCTCTCATTTAGGCCTTTTTCTTCAAGCTGTTCAGGCGTCATCTGTTTTCCACCTTCGATACAGAATGCATAAGCACTTCCGATGGCAAGGTGATTAGATGCATTTTCATCAAAAAGGGTGTTGTAGAATAAAACGTTTGATTGTGAAATTGGAGATTGGTGTGGAACAAGTGCAACCTCTCCAAGATAGTGCGAGCCTTCATCTGTATCAACTAAACGTTTTAAAATATCTTCACCTTGTTCAGCTTTATAGCTTACAATTCGGCCATTTTCAAACGTAATGCTGAAATGATCAATGATATTGCCTCCGTAGCTTAATGGCTTCGTGCTTGATACAGTACCGTTAACACCTGTTTTTAAAGGAACGGTAAAGACTTCCTCTGTTGGCATATTCGCCATAAAATCGTGTCCTTGGGCATTTTTGCTACCAGCTCCAACCCATAAATGTGTTTCAGGTAGTTCAATAGTTAAATCAGTGCCAGGAGCTCTATAATGTAATTTCTTATAACTCTTTTCGTTTAAGTAGTTTACTTTTTCGTATAGGGATTTATCATGATTGATCCATGCTTCAACTGGGTTATCAAGGTCGGCACGAGTTGCTTTAAAAATGGCTTCCCAAAGCAAAGATACCTGTTCCTCAGTTGGTGCATTTGGAAATACCTTTGCAGCCCATTTAGGAGAT
>DASQIV010000289.1:0-2380 GCA_035631415.1 Pseudoneobacillus sp.
AAAATCCTTCCATTAAGTATAGCACTGTGATAAATATAGTCCAAAAACTACACAGTGTAAACGGGAATATCAACCTACATTGTGAATTCTTTCTAAACACTTTCCCGAAGAACAAATAAGTTAAACTACTAATTAATACCAAACTCATTATAGGCTTTTTTACCAACAACTGGAAATAAATGTTACACATATATCATAATACCCTACCACGTTCTATGGTTGTCCCGCTTTTTCTTCGGGAAATATCCTATAAAATTTAAATCTACGGAAATAAAAAACTACAGTGATAAGAATTTAAAAAAAGCAACTGATCGCTTTTCTTTTTTACCATACCATTCTATTCCCTATTGTTCATTTATGTGAAGAAAAGCTTATTAGTCAATTAACCAATTTCTAGAACATCTATTTTCTTTAGCACATTAAAGCAGCGAGGGTCTGACCCCCGCCGCTTTAATGTGCTAAAGACCTGTTTCGTTTTTTAGAAACAGGTCCATTTGCTTACTTTCATGTTTTACAACTTAAACTTCTTTATAGAATCCTGCAGTTCCTCAGCCATATCCGCTAGAGCAGTAGAAGCTGCGGCAATTTCTTGCATGGACGCGAGTTGTTGTTCGGTTGCTGCGGATACGTCTTGGCTTTGTGCGGATGTTTCTTCTGCAATTTCTTCAATTTCACTAGCTGTTTCAACCATTTTTTCAGTTCCTTGTGATATTTGTTGGATGGAACTTGTAATGACTTTAATTTGTTCTTCTACGGTTACAACAAATTGATTAATATGCTTGAAGGATAAGCCAGCATGGTGAACGACTTCTATTCCTTTTTCTACTTCTTTTGTTCCTTTATCCATCGAATCCACCGCAATTTGAGTTTCCGATTGGATGGACGTGATTAATTGACGAATGCTTTCTGTCGAGCGAGAGGATTGTTCTGCTAATTTTCTTACCTCATCCGCTACAACCGCGAAGCCTTTTCCTTGTTCTCCTGCTCTTGCTGCTTCAATGGCTGCGTTTAACGCTAATAAATTCGTTTGACCTGCAATATCTGATATCACATCAGCAATCTGACTAATTTCCTTAGAACGCTCACCAAGAGTATGAATCACTTGACCAATCTGTAAAACGGTTTCGTTAATGTGATTCATTTGTTCGATAGATGATTGAATGGCTTTTTCACCCTCCGCTACCACACTTGATGCTTCAGAAGAAGTGCTTGCCACCTGTTGGGTGTTCGTTGTGATCTGTTGAATTTCCTCTGCCATTTCTCTCACAATTTGATTACTTGCTCTAAGTTTGCACGTTTGTACTTCTGTACCGGATGCGACCTCCTGAATAGAATTAGCCACCTGTTCCGTCGCACTATTATTTTGATCTGAGCTTGCCATTAACTCCTCTGATGAAGAGGCAAGTTGGTCCGCTTTATCCCCTACTTGGTGAATTAACTCTCGTAAAGAGCCAACCATTTTATTAAAAGAAGTGCCTAGTTGCCCGATTTCATCATTCGATTTCACTTTAACATCAGAAGTTAAATCTCCCTCACTTACTTGTTCCGTTACGGCTACTAATCTATTTAATGGACGTGTAATGGATAAGGTAATCATAATAGAGAGCACTACCCCTATCACGATAAAAATAGAAATAATTATGAATGAGGAAATTAATATTGGCTTTGAAGCATCAGCGCCTTCTCTTAAATCCAATGTTCCAGCTATTTTCAAACCAGAAAGTTCATTCGTCGTAAAATATAGTGACTTTTTCACACCCTTAGAGTCGTACGAAATATGACCATCTTGATCTTGGAGCACCTTTTTTATCCATTCCGTTTTGGCCTCTGAGCCAATTTTCTCACTTGGATGAACAAGATAATTTCCCTTCGCACTTAGGATGATAGGATACCCGTAAACTCCTATCTTGATATTTCCAGCAATTTTCGTCAGGGACGCTAGACTTAGGTCAATCCCTACCACCCCTGATCCATCCTTCAATTCTTGAGCAACTGTAATTAAAATATCCCCTGTTACGGCATCCACATAAGGCTCGGTAATAATCGCTTTTCCATTATTAGCTTTCGCATCTTTGAACCACGGACGAGTTCGTGCATCATAATCCGCAGGAAGTTCAACATCCGGCTGAATGATCATTTCTCCAGATTGTGTACCAATATAAATGTTCACAGCATTAGGATGAAGCTTCATGTATTGCGCTAATGACTGCTTTGTTAATTCCTTCTCATTTTCTATCGCTGACTGTCGGTTAAATTTCCCCGCAAAAAACGAGATATCATTTAAATTTGTCTTCATAAAATCATCTAAAAACGAATTGAGAAGCTTAACGTTTTCTTGTGCACCTATTTCGACTTTTTTAGTAATTTCTTTTTCAGCGTT
>DASQIV010000290.1:0-2643 GCA_035631415.1 Pseudoneobacillus sp.
GCTCAAGCTCGTGGGCAAAATCAAAATGATCTTCAATCGCACGCTTTCCTTTACCAGTTACTATAATGATATCTTCTATCCCAGAAGCGATTGCTTCTTCCACAATGTATTGGATCGTTGGTTTATCAACAATTGGCAGCATTTCTTTTGGCATTGCTTTTGTCGCCGGTAAAAACCTAGTCCCTAGTCCAGCTGCTGGAATAATGGCCTTACGTACTCTTTTCAAATATATTTCCTCCCTCTTTAATTTATTGAGAAAAATAAAAATACCAAAAATAAATATCTAGTGAAAAAATAGGTTTTTAGAAACCATTTCTTTTACTAGATATCTAGAGTCTGATATAAATTAATAATTGGGCATCTAACCCACCCTCACACCACACTTTTGACGACGAGCGTCTAAGGAAAGGACTTTGCAAAAAATACATTTCCCACAGCATAGCCGAGTGCCTCCAGTGTTAACGACTAGGAGACATCGCCGGTCAGGATGTGCCCTGACTTCGTATTTTCTATTGCAGTTCATTCTATATACGAGTGGCAATTTCCGTTTTTATCTTGGTTCTATAAAAAGAACGTTTTTACAAAAACTAAGACTTTATTATTCTTATTTTTAGTTAATATAGGAATATCTGGTTTTTACTTTAATTTACCCTACTTAGATATTCTTTTTAACGTTATAATTATTCGTTATAAAGAACGTTAAAATAAAAAAATAACCGAAGAATATCCTCTGCAAGAATACTTCAACTCTGTCAACTAAAGTAGACAAATACTCAACTCATTCAAAAAGAAATGTAATGGCTACTTAATTTAATAATTTCGTTCGCTAACGTTCCATATAAAGAACAAATGTATATTAATAAATTATCATCATCCTATTATACTGTCAATCCATTTTCCAAATAAAATAATTTCTTTTTCTAGGAAAAAGGTACTATGTATGAAATATAAAAAACCTCTGGGTTTCCCTAGAGGCATAAAATTTATTCCATATCAATTAATTCATTATTCTCTTCCCACTCTTTTTCCTTCTTCAACTTACGACGATAAACAACCTTTGATAAATTGATACTGATCTCATATAAAAGTAAAAGTGGAAGTGTTACCAAAAAGTCAGACATAAAATCTGGCGGTGTTATAATAACAGCAATCACAATAAGTACAAAATAGGCATATTTACGAATCTTTGATAAAACGTATGGATTAATTATTCCAAGTGAAGTTAAGAACATGACGACTACAGGTAATTCAAACAGTACTCCAAAAGGAAGTGTCATGTTCATCACAAACCGAAAGTATTTATCAGCTGTAAAGTTCGTGACAAGCATATCTCCACTAAGATTCATTAAGAAGTTTAAAACCATTGGGAAAATGACAAAATAACCGAAAGCTAAACCTACAATAAACAAAATGAATAATGCCGGAATATAAGATAGTGATATCCTTCGTTCATTAGGTTTAAGTGCTGGTTTGACAAATAACCAAATTTGCAGAGCAAGAACAGGAATCGTACCTGCAATCGCCACTAGTGTTGCCAGCATAAAATAAATCCATACAATATCACTTGGCCCTAAAGCTATTAATTTAACATCTAAGTCTTTAACAAACCAGTTATATATGTCTTTTACATAGACAAAGCCAATAATAAATAATGCAAGGAAGGCTACTACTGTAAAAATTAATCGTTTCCTTAATTCCTCTAAATGATCAAATAAATGTAATTCTTTATCTTCCATATTTTACCCCTACCAGCTCAGAGTATAGGTACACCTGAGATTTTTTTCATAAAAAAAGGTGCAAGAAAAAATCTCTTACACCTTATTTTGTCACTTTTTTCTTTTCTTCTTCAAATTCTTCCATTACATCACTTGTTAATTCACGCGTAGACTTTTTAAACTCACGAAGTGTTTGCCCCATTGCTCTTCCGATTTCAGGTAGCTTTTTTGGTCCAAATATAATTAAAGCCAATACTAATATTAAAATTAATCCAGGTACTCCAATATTTGATAACATACGTACATCCCCTTTAATAAGTGGTTATTTCTACTACGATTATAGTACTTTCACATTCATTATGGTTAAAATATAATAATTGTTCATAAGAATGTCACAAACAAAAATTAAACGACTTTATTTGACGTTTCCATTCTAACATATTTTAGTGTGAGTTTGTCTAGTAAGATTTTATTTTTTCGACATGATTCGATTTATATCTATTTATATTATAGCATTACCACTTTTTACATTTTTTAATTGTCATAGAAATTAGTTTGAATATTTATATAATTAACATTATTATGATAATAGCCAAATATATTTTTAAAAATAAACATATAATACAAAAAAAGGTTGGTGAGGTGAAAGAATGGAATTTTCATTATGTAGTTTTGATGGTGCCTTACCGGTTGAAGTAACGATTGATGAGGACAACGGACGTTATATGATTCGAAAAAGTGATACGAGCGGTGAATTTTTTAATACTCCAGTTGAATTAATTAAATGGGTGAAAGCCCATTTCCGTGAAGAAGATTTTTGCCATCCCCAAGAATTTAGAGGGATGATTATGAAGCTCCTTGAATATGAAAATGCGTTTTAAATAATGCTTATCCCTCCATTATTACTGTAAAATGACAAACAGTATAG
>DASQIV010000291.1:0-2337 GCA_035631415.1 Pseudoneobacillus sp.
GAATAATCAAATCTATAAAGAACTCTGGAGTGGTAATATGGGACGGCGCATACAACATTTTCTTTTCACATTACTTTTCATCTACATACTGGCTTCAATTCCACTTATTTTTAAAATTTCAAATGGGCATATTGAAATTAATATAAGTAATGTTCTGAATCAATCCATTATACTGTTTAGCAATATTTTAAAGGGGGATATTAGTATACTAGAGACTCAAATGAATACCAAGATTATCGAACCAGCTGGATTTACGTTTATACTTTTGGTATCCAGTATGTTTATTTCCCTCGTTTTCAGTTTATTATTCGGTTTGTTTTTACAAAAAGTGATTTTTGTAAAATGGTTAATCAATTCTATGAAATTGTTAGCAAAAATACCAGACTTTGTAATTATTTTAGTTGCTATGCTCGCTGCAGTAAACTTTTATAAGTTTAGTGGATATAGAATAATTACTATTAACAATAGTGGAAGTGCTATTAATCTATGGTTTCCTATCTTGATTTTATCCATTACCCCTACTGTTTATATGATAAAAAATATTGATTCAAGATATCATCAGATAGCATCTGAAGACTATATTAAAACTGCCATATCAAAAGGGCTATCTGTAAATTATATAAATTTACATCATGTTTACAAAAATATCAAACCATACCTCTTAACCGACTTAAGCAAGGCTCTTTCTTTATCGTTAGTAAGCCTATTCATTATAGAATACTTATTAAATGTATCTGGACTGACAAAGCATATTTTTATGTCCGATTATTCATTAGAATTAGGGATTGTTAATTTTTCAGTTTTAATATTAATTGCAATATTATGTTACTTAATCTTAAGGTTGATTTTGTTCTTTTTTGAAAAGGGGTTTATACATGAATAAATTTAACATACAGCTTGCTATTGGCCTTGCCATGGTTGTAATGATAGGGATTTTGGCAACATTTGCACCAATAATTGTACCCCAAAAGGAACTATCAATTGAAGAAAAGGCAAATCATGATGGGAAGTTTAGCTTAATCACTAATAAAATGAGTTTAATAACTGAAGAGGTAAATGGTGAAACTATTTATCATTATCCACCTGCCAAACCATTTCAATTTAAAGATTATCCTTTAGGTACTGATCGTAACGGATATGATTTGTTATCGATGTTGGCCTTTGGATGTAAGATAACATTAATAGCTGCATTAGGAGTAGCGTTGTTTAGACTTACTTTTGGTACCATAATAGGATTATATCTAGGATTATTAAGAAATAAACCAAGTTGGTGGATTAGTGTAGAAAATGCCTCTTCCTACATTCCCTTATTTTTAATTGTTTATCTTGCATTATTACCCGTAAGTTTTGGAGAAGATAGAACACCTTTAGTATCTATATATCAATTAACATCTTTTTTTATAATATTAGTTGGTATTTTAGGATTACCTAGCGTTATCTCTACAATAAGAAAAAAAACCGAATTAATATATGAAATGCCATATATTCTCTGTTCTAGATCCTTAGGAGCCAGAAAAGGGAGGATAGCTCTGAAACACATTCTTCCTCAACTTAAGGAAAACATTTTAATTTTATTAACTACAGAAATGCTTGCTACGATAACTTTGATGGGACAGTTGGGTATATTTAATATCTTCATAGGAGGAACTATAAGGTATTCATCCCCGGTTGAATATATTTCCTTTAGTAATGAATGGGCTGGATTAGTGGGTCAGTCAAGAGGAAGTATCTATTCGGAACAGCATATAATAGTTATACCGTTACTATTTCTTTTGTTTGCAATAATTGGTTTTTCCTTAATTGTAAAAGGAATAAATATCTTCTATGGGTATGAATCAAAAAGTGCTTACTTATCTTTCTTTAAAAAAAGAAGCCATTTATTTATAAAAGAAAAGGTTGAATCAGACAAAAACAAATCAAATTATTCTATTGACAAAGAATTAAGAGGATTTAATTTTATAAACAATAACGCTAAAAAACAATAATCGACTTAAATATCGTTTATTTATTAGATGCAGCAGTATTATCTTTTGTCGTAAAGAAGGCGACCAGCTATCATCTTTATGGTCCACTGAGGTACAACATGGTTCTTGCGGAACATTAAATGTGTTTAGAGGTAGTCTTATTAAACCTGAATGACAAAATAAGAAATTATCAAAAGGGTGAATCTTTATAACTGCTTGAACAAGCCCCTATTGAGAATGTATTAGTAAAACAAAAAAGAATTAAAAAGTTCGGTTGCTCGAAGAAGGTTACACTCTTTCTGGGATTGCAATTTAGGTCAAAACAAAAAAAGTGTAAAATGAAAAGCCCTTCCGAATGGAGGGGCTTTCAGAT